>NZ_DANC01000024.1:52335-53772 GCF_002499755.1 Methanoculleus sp. UBA291
CCCGCCGTTCCGCCGGGTGCATCTCGAAACTCGAAGAGTTTCTCAAACTCCCGCTGTACCGGCAGTCGCTCCCCGCGTGACGATGCCCGGAGGGAAGCCGTGTCGACAATTTGACGCCAGAGATCACTCAATCTTTCGTGGGGATGTGTCAGAATACTCTGAACTATATGAATCTTCAGCGACGCTCTTCACGGAAGAACCCTTTGGGTTCTTCCTGCCGGGCACGCTTCAACCGCGCCGTGCCTTGAGAGCAGGGAGGCGGTTGATGAGGTCGTATGCAGACAACCTCACCTCGTCATCCTGGTAAACCTTGTTCTTGAGATTCAAGCCCCGGTTGTACATGAACCGGCAGTACCCGAGGTGTTTGGCGAATCAGGACCGTCTGATCGGCAGTTGGATACAACCGGTACCGGTAGCCCCGCAACAGACGGATAGAGGCGTGTGGGACCACCAATACTAATACTATGCGGGGGAGCCACGCGAGGTGGAAGTATGCGATCCGGAGGGAGGGGCGCCGCTTCACGGAAGATGCTCTGCATCTTCCTGACAGGCACAACCCTCTGGGTTGTGCCGTGTCATCCCCAGTCCTCTCGACCGGGGTCTTCCCACTCTGCTCCGAGAGCCCCGCGAGACAACTACCAAAAAACTTGTATGATCCGCGTGATCAAGGGTATGATCATGAAATATACGGTAGTGCTCGAACCACAGGAAGAGGGTGGGTTCACCGTCCAGTGTGTTGAGATCCCGGGAGCGATCAGCCAGGGCGAAACGCGGGAGGAAGCACTTGCCAACATCAAAGAAGCAATAGAACTCGTTCTTGACGTGCAGCGGGAAAAATTGTATCGGAAGACATCAACTGCCCGTCGTGAGATATCAAAGGTTGACGTAGTTGATGTCATATAGGCTGCCGGTCATTTCCGGGGAAGAGATGGTAAAGTACCTTGCCCGGTCTGGTTTCGTCCCGCAACGGCAGACCTCGTCCCATGTTGTTGCGCAGAAGGAATGGCGGGTCTTTTCCGTACCTCTGCACCGTGAGCTGAAGAAAGATACCCTGATTGGCATCCTCAAACAAGCCGGGATCGATAGGGAAGAATTCAGGCGTACCTTCAAGTGATGGTTTGAACTGTGTTCAAGAGAATGACCGAGGATTCCCGCGACTTGAGTCATGGGAGGAATCGGCCCTTCGCATATCACGATACACTTTCACCCCGAACGGCTATTCTTTATGCCGGAGGAAGTCCAACAGATGTTTGTTGCGCTATGGAAGGCACGAAGCAGGAGCCTCCCTGCGGATCACGGCTATACACCTGCGCAAACGACACCACAGTGCAGCGACATTGCTGCCAGGGCCGCCGTCAACCGGCCTATTGCGGTCCGCTCCCCCGACACCGGGGGAGAGGTGGAATCGCGAAGCCCCTAAAGAGCGTGCTCCCATCT
>NZ_DANC01000024.1:53954-91121 GCF_002499755.1 Methanoculleus sp. UBA291
GGGGGTAGTTGACAGCGACTTGTGCATGATTACCCTGTTGGAACGTCGTGCCGCAGGCACACCCCCGGACGGATCGCACAACTCCGCGTGGCCCGGCCGTACGGCCGAACCCCGCCCGGGGGCCCAGATGGATGGGGTGGTGGGGACCGCTCAAGTCCCCGTGATCCCGGCACGGCATCCGACGGCCGGGTACGGGACGGTTATCACGTCTTCGATCTTCCTCCACCGGGCAACTCTCGGTGCCGTTGCTATCGCCCCGTCGACGATCCAGGAGGTGCCATGAGCGCGGGAAGCCGTCGGCACGGTGAGGGTGTCCCGTGTGCCTTCGAATGAAGACCCTCGGGGCTCGTCTGTTTGGTTCGATTATATCCAGATAAAAACAAACATTTATGCTGGAATATACTCCAACAAACTGTGTGCCCTCGGTCCTCGACCTCCTGGTCGCCCTCAATCCCTGGTGGAGCGCCAGGCCCTTTGAAACGGGTATACGGCGGGAGAAATACTTTACAAAGATACGGAAGTATCTTGAGACCGGGGAGGTCGTTGTCCTTACGGGGGTGCGCCGTTCGGGAAAAACAACGCTCCTCTTCCAGATCATCGACGACCTGATCCATAACCGCCGGGTCGATCCGCGGTCGATACTCTTTGTGAACTGCGATGAGCCGGAGATTGCCCGCCTCGAAGACCCGCTCGAGACCCTGCTTGAGACCTACCGCAGGGACGTGTACGGCGGCGACGCGCCCTACCTCATCTTTGATGAGATCCAGACCCTCGAGGGGTGGGAGCGGTGGATAAAATCGCTCTACGACAGAAAGAAATTCACCCTTATCATATCCGGTTCGACGTCCTACCTTCTCGACTCAAACCTCTCAACGCTCATTGCCGGGCGATACCTTCCGGTCCATGTCTACCCGCTCGATTTTGCGGAATACGTGGTCTTCTCGGGCGAGGACCTGCCGCACGATCCCGTATCTCTCGCGTCGGCGAAGTACCGGCTCCTGCATCTGCTCGGTGAGTATATCAGGGAAGGAGGTTTCCCGCAGGTCGTCCTTTCAGACGACGAAACGATCCGGCGGGACCAGCTCGCGGCATACTACGACAGCATCGTCTATCGCGACATCGTGCGGGTTAATGAGGTGCGAAACCAGAAGGCGCTCGGCGATCTGCTTACTTACTGCATGACGAACGTAACCTCGTTCTACTCCTACCGGAATCTCCAGGAGGTGCTCGGCATCGATTTCGAGACCGTCAGGGAGTATCTCTACTACGCAGAGAAAGCGAAGATCCTCTTTGAGGTTCAGTACTTCAGCTCTTCGCTGAAAACACAGAGCAGGAACAACAAAAAGATCTACTGCATCGACAATGGTCTCCGGAACGCCGTATCGTTCAGGTTCTCGGAAGACGAAGGAAGGCTTGCAGAGAACCTCGTCTTCATCGAACTGAAGAAGCAGGGTCGTGAAGTATATTACTGGAAGAAACAGGGTGAGGTCGATTTCGTCGTAAAAAATCCCGACCGCTCGCTCTCGGCAATCAGCGTCTCTTACACCGATTCCCTCCCCGCCCGGGAGGAAAAAGCACTGCTCGAGTTCGCAAACCTTCACGGCTCCCGGGTGCGGGAGTGCATCCTTCTCACGAAAGACACGGAGAAGAGAGAGGGAACTGTCCGGTATATCCCGCTCTGGAAATGGCTGCTCGACGGGGGAGCGATATCACAAGCATGCGTTCCGCAAATTCGTTTTTGAGCGATTAAACGCCGCCGTTAAGGTGCATGGAGTAGGGCCGTTAGGGGACAGGTTCGTTGCGGCTATGCCCTGCACCTACCGATGCAGAGAGGAGCGGTAACCGTGCCCGACAGGGGGACCCTCGCCGGTCCCCCGGAGGGGTCATCTGAAGCCTCAGCGGCGACTGAGCGTCGGAGGGTCACGTGCACCGGGGGCATGAGGGACGCTGCCTGACCGGCCATGGTAAACTCTGTCCGTTCAATCCTTCAACCACTGCAGGCGTGAAGGTGCGCCGGAAAGGCGACGGAACCCCTCCGGCGCCGGTGGGATGGCCCTGTAAAACCAACATGGAGAGGGTTGACGAAAGACGGGATCGTCTATTTCATACATAGTTCTCTTACGGAAACATCGTAGCGCTGGTATCTCAATCGAGAAAACCTTACTGTCGCCGTCCGGAATTTCCTGGTCGGGGGATGTGCGGCCGAACCCTGCGTCGTTTGACCTTGGAAAAAATTGAGGGGGGCCCGCTTTAGGCCCCCGTGAGGTCGGCGTGGTATTCGGTGGTTGAATACGGGACAATCGTCACGTCTTCTGTCGTCTTCGACCCCTCCTTCCCCGCCACCTTCACCGGGTAACTGCCGATGCCGAGGTAGTGGAAGGTGTGGGGCGTCTTCTCGCCGGTATCACGGTTGAAGAGGTAGATCTTGGCGCCTGCCGGGTCGCTCGAGACCTCAAGCGACCCCCAGGTATACGCGGCGAGGGTGAACTTCACCGCGGCGTCGCCGGAGCCGCCCGTCAGTACGACCTCCTGCTCCGCCGGGAGATACCCCGGCTTCGAGACCCCGACGAGGTGCCTCCCTTCCGAGATGTTGCCGACGACGTACGGCGTGGCGAACCCGGTCTGGAACCCGTCGACCGATATCGCCGCCCCCGCCGGCGCCGACGTCACGAGAAGGCTGCAGGGTGCGGCGGAGAACGCGGCACTCACGGTATCGTTCGACTGGACGGTGGCGGGTATCCTGTATGTCCGGTAACCCCCGCCGTCCGCGACGGTGAGGTACGCCCCGCCGATCCCCCGGACCTCAATCGTCTTCGGGAACCGGTCGCCCATGTATCTGCCGTTGATCGAGAACGGCTTCTGGGCGTACTCCTCCGGTGCGAACGTGATCGAACGCGTCAACTCAGCGTTGCCGCTGGAAAACATCACCCGCGTCAGGGTGTTTTTATCTATCCATACCCGCTCTTTATCGGAACTGAACTCCACCTTCTCTTTCTTCACCTTGATGGTGTGCAGCCCTTCTTTCAGCCCGTAGATGACGGCGGGGGTCTTCTGGGTCACTTTGCGGCCGTCGACGAAGATCTCCGCCTCGTCGGGGAACGAGTCGACGTAGACGCCGCCGTAGTGGTTCTGTTCCCAGTCGCGGAGCAGTCCCGGGGATACGGCTCCCGGGACCTCGACCACGACTTCGTCGTCGCGCGCAAGCTGGACCTCCCGCTCCACCGGCTCGGCGCCGTCCATGCGCACCCGGACGGTATGGTTGCCGCCGGAGAGCGATGCAAACGCGGCCGGGGTCGTCCTGCCGGTATACTCGCCGTCGAGGTCGATGAGTGCGCCCGGCGGGTCGGAGAGCACCGCAAGATCGAACTGCATCGTGGTGATGTCGACAGGAGGCGCCGCCGTCGGCGTGGGCTCTGCCGCCGCGGCCGGGATCGGTTCAGGCCCCACCGCCGGCCCCGGCTCCTCCCCGGCGGAGGCGAAGCCGAAGAGCCCGAAAAGCGCCTGGACGGCACCGAACAGAAGGCCGATCACTCCTCCATCCCGGGCGGACTCACCGGTCTCGCCGTACCGGACCGTATAGATGCCTCCCTGCCGGACCTTCGCCGAGACGCTGCCGCCCGTCGCATCGGCCGCAGTCTCCAGGGTCTGCCAGGCGCCCGAAGAACGGTCGTACCTGGCGATCACGCCTCCCGGTTCGCTCACGGAGATGATCAAACTCAGGGGGAGATCACTCATCATATCCTCGCTGCCGACCGCGTAGGCCGGGTCGGCACCCCCTGCGTCGCCGGGTAAAAGCCTCTGCAGCGTCAGCGCCTGGACGGGGCTCCCGGAGCCCTCGGTGATCACCGCTCCCTCGGGGATGTACAGTTGAACGGCCCCGCCGTCGGCGACGAGACGCGTGGCCTCGATCCGCCCGTTCGTCGCGTTGAGGGTGAACCGCGATCCCGACTCGCTGGACGGTGTCGCCGGAATCCCGGTTGTGCCCGTCGTGGATGTGGCGTTCGTCTCATATCCCTCCGGCGGGGTGCCTTTCCTGACGACGAGGATGATGGCGCGGTTCTCCATGTAGTCGCCTTTCGTCGTGGTGATGAGGCTCTGGATTCCCGCCGCGTTCTCCGATCCCATGAGGTACGGTCTCACGTCCAGGTCGGCCACGCTGATTGCCGAAGAGCCGGCGGTGAGCAGATTGAACCACTCGCCGTCGTTGAAGTAGATCCGGTGCTCGTCGTCGTCAATCCCCGAACCGGCGGTGGTGACCAGGATGAGGCGCGCCTCGCCGGCTCCGGAGAGGTCGACGGACTCGTTGAAGGTCGCCGTTGTGATGCAGTCTTCGGACGTCGTCCCGAAGTCCGGGTGGGCGTAGAGCGTATCCGACCCCTCCGCGACCCAGTAGGTCATCTCCGGCTCTGCGGGGTCCTCGGTGACGACCAGGAGCCCGATGCCGTAGGTCGCAAAGACATCGTCCTTCCTCCCGTCGTTCGTCAGTTTCACGACGTGTTCGCCGGCGATGCCGCCCGGGACGCCGGTGACGTTGAACGCGTGTGTTTCGAGAAGATAATTGTAGATCCCCTCGTTCTTCCGGTCGTTGTAGACCGCGTCTGCTTTGATGGTCGCCCCGTCGACTGCGAGGCTGACCCTGACCGGAGTCCCTTCCTTCCTCTGTTCGTCGTGCCCCCAGGTGGTGTAGATGTAGAGCCGCGCGTATGCGACCGTGCCGTTGCCGGGGACATCGATCGTAAACTCCCTGCTCTCGCCTGCGTGGATAAGCCCGGTGTAGTCGCTGAACTCGTAGTAGGTCAGGTTCCCGTGGAGGGTGCCCGAGACGGCGACGTCCAGGGTCTTTCCGGAGTAGCCGTAGTCGGGAACCCTGCCGTCGGACCCGACGGCGGTCTCGAGCGTGAAGTCGACGGTGGTGGTCTCGCCGTCGTTGACCGTAACCGTCCGGTAGTCTTCGACCCCCTCCGCTCTCACCTCGACCGTGTAGTCTCCGATGATCAGGTTCTCCAGCGTCGCCGGGGTTACGACCGACATGTTCTCCCCGTTGAGGTAGATCCAGGCCCCGGCCGGCTCGCTCGTCACCTCGATGCTGCCCGTTATCGGCTCGAGGTCGAAATGGGCCGTGGCGTTCGAGCCTTTGGTCACCGTGACCCACTGGTCCTCGGGCACCCGGTAGCGGTCCAGCTCGACCCGAACCGCGTGGTCGCCGGCGGGTATGCCGGGAATCGTCGTGTTCGCCGTCCACTGGGTCGGTTCGTCGTCGAGGAAGATTGCCGCGCCGGCGGGCGCTGAGGTCACATTGATCGACCCGACCTCCTTCTCCGGGTAGCGGACCGAGAGGAGGGCGAGCGGGATCTTGAAGAACGCGCCCAGGTAGGCTCCGCCGCTCCCGGAGACGCTGAGGTCGCGGGTGTAGGCGAACGTGCTCGCCGCCCCGGGCTCCATGAGGTCGGAGACGTCCCAGGTCTGGTAGCCCGAGTAGGGGCCCTGCGGGTCATTGGCGTCGAGCGGTTCGGTGTTGAACTCGAACTCCCCGACGTTGCTTGCCATGTAGATCGCCGAGAACTCGGCTGCGGGGACCCGTTCGTCGTCCTCCGGGAGGTCCTCGGTATCGAAGGTCGTCTCGCCCGTGTAGGTTTCGCCGATATCCTCGACGTAGTAGGAGTGGACGTCGTGCCCCTGGTTCACCCAGTAGTAGACCTCGTCGCCGTCGCCGTCGTCGTAGGCGACGACCAGCGTGACGAGCTTTATCCTCCCGTCGAAGGTCCCTTTATACCCTTCCGGCTGGTCCACCTTTACCTCGGCGACCGGGTTCCTCGCGGTGATGCGGCCGGTCACGTCGTACCACATCAGGTAATCGCTCGTGATCCGGTTGCAGTGGTCGTTCACCCAGACCGGGCTGCCGCCGTGGATCGCGAAGACGTACGGCTGCCGGAGTTCTTCGACGCCGAGCGTCTCTATCCCCGACCCGCCGTCGAACTTCACGGTCGCCCGGTGCTCGTAGTTGTTCTGCATATGAGCGCAGTAGACGGAGACGTAGAGGCGCGCCCACTTGATCTCCGTGTAGGCGGGCAGGGCAAACGTCTTCTCCGCCGAGTTGGCGAAGTCCGTGTACGAATCGGACCATAGCCCGCCGGAGACGGTGTCTTCTTTGACGGTTCCGAGCGGGATGCCGCCCACGTACTGGTCGGCCGCCGCGGGTGCGGGCACCAGAACGAGCAGCAGCATAAGAGATAGCGCAATTCCTGTGATATACGGTCTGTTGATTCTCATTCATCACACCCCCGTCCGTATCGCCGTCACCGGGTTGAGGTGAGACGCCTTCAACGCCGGGTAGAGGCCCGATGCCAGAGAGAGAACGATCGCGATTGCCATTCCGATCACGAGAATTTCGGGCGTGATCAGGGTGATGTCGCCCTCGGCGAACGTTGAGAACGTATCGCCGAGCTGGGCGACGATGAACGGCTTCCCGAATGTGTTGATCACGCCCGTGAACGCGATGCCTAAAAGATCGCCGAGCACGCCCCCGATGAGGCCGATATAGAGGCATTCGGCGAGGATGAGGTGGACGACGTCCGCCGGGGAGGCCCCGATGGCCATGGTGATCCCGATCTCCCGCGTCCGCTCAAAGACCGACGTGACCATCGTGTTGACGATCATCAGTACCCCGACGATCAGGGAGACCCCGGCAAAGAACGCCAGGATGAGGACGACGACGTCCATCAGCTGGTTCACCGACTCGATCTGCTGGAACGCGCCCTTCGCGGTGAGGCCGAGCGCCTTGACGTCGTCCACGACGCCGAAGACCGTTTCGGGCTGATCGACCCGGATCAGGACCCCGTCGAACGCCGTCTCGTCCCCGCGCAGTTCCTGCGCGACCCCGCGGTCGATCAGCATCACCTGGTCGAACGCATCGTCCCGCTCCTGGAGCACGCCGACCAGGGTGAACGTCACCTCTTCGTCGACCGGCATGCCGTCCTCATCGTAGCGCCGGATGAGGATCGGGACGGCGTCGCCGAACCTGACCCCCTCGTAGCGCTGGAGCGTCTCGGCGACGTCGTGCCCGAGCACCGCCTGCCGGGAGCCGGGCTCGAGGTTCTCTCCCCTCAGGAATTTCGGCCGGATCACGCCCTCGATCCCGGCGGGATCGATCCCCACGACCTCAAGGTAGGTCTGCCGTTTTGTGGTGTACGCCTCCCGGACCACCGCCGAAGAAGCCTCCACGTGCTGGACGGCGGCGAGTTCCTCGATCTTTGCCGGCGTGATGAACTGGATCGCGCCTCCGCGGATATCCGCAGTCGCCTCGATGAGCGTGAGGTCGGACTGCTCCTTGATCGCCTCCACCGCCTGGTAGCGGACGCCCTCCCCGAGGGAGACGGTCCCGACGACGGCTGCAACCCCGATAGCGATCCCGAGGGCGGTGAGGAAGACGCGCATCCGCTTCCGGGCGACCTGGTGGGCCGAGACCCTCAGGTAGTCGATCAGCCGATCGAAGATCATGCGACCACGCTCCCGTCGAGGAGCTTGATGGTACGGTCGGTCCGCCTCCCGAGCTCACGCTCATGGGTGACGATCAGAAACGTCGTCTCCCGCTCCTCGTTTACCTGCCGCATCAGGCCGAAGATCTCGTCGCGCGTCTTCGAATCCAGGTTCCCCGTCGGCTCGTCGGCCAGGACGATGAGCGGCTCGCCGATAAGAGCGCGGGCGATCGCCACCCGCTGCTGCTCGCCGCCGCTCATCTCCCGGGGATAGTGGTGCGCCCGGTCCGCGAGGCCGACGAGCGAGAGGAGGTCGGCCGCCCGCTCTCTCCTGACCGCCGTATCGCGATAGTTGAAGAGGAGTGGATACTCCACGTTTTCCTGCGCCGTCAGGGCCGGGATGAGGTTG
This sequence comes from Methanoculleus sp. UBA291, assembly GCF_002499755.1. Taxonomy (NCBI): domain Archaea; kingdom Methanobacteriati; phylum Methanobacteriota; class Methanomicrobia; order Methanomicrobiales; family Methanomicrobiaceae; genus Methanoculleus; species Methanoculleus sp. UBA291. The sequence goes on from NZ_DANC01000024.1 coordinate 61,839, forward strand.
AAACTCTGGAAGACAAACCCGATGGACTCTCTTCGGAGGGCGATGAGCGCCTTTCGGTCGCTGAAATCGACGCTTTTACCGCCGATGCGGACCTCTCCCGATGTCGGGGCGTCGAGGCCGCCGAGGATGTTCAGGAGCGTGCTCTTGCCGCTGCCGCTTCTCCCGAGGAGCGCGATGAACTCCCCCTTCCAGACGGCCAGGTTCACGTCCGCCAGAGCGGTCACCCGGTCGTTGTGCGCCTTGCTCAGGTGTCTTGTCTCGATGATGGTCTCCATACTCTTACTCCTTCCGTTCGGCCCAGAGAACGGCGTTCGTCAGCACCAGGTAGTCCTTTTCGTCCTGGATCTGCACGAAATTCTCGTCGGACCGCAGGTAGGGCAACACGTCCCGCCGGTCGATCCCGACCTGCACCGTCTCGTCGGAGTCAAAGACGTTCACCCACTCCTTCCCGCTCGATCCCGGGAAGAGCGCCGAGAGGATCGCTTCAAAGAACGAGGGCATGCTGCTTGTCCCCTCGCGGTTGAAGAAGAGCCGGTTGATCACGGGGATCTTCTCCCGGGTATAGCCCCCGGAAGGGGCGACGATGAAGAGTTCGGCCGATTTAAGGCCGGATCGGTCGATTGTCCCGGGGAAATCGATCTTGCTCGACGCCATGGCGGGGGTGATCCCGTAACTGCTGTAGAGGAGGTCGGCCCCCTCGCTCACCCAGACGATCCCCTCCGGCGATCCGGGGCTCTCGTAGACGGCGAGCAGGCCGATCCCCTGGACGACGAACGTCCGATTATCGGTGGCGTTGTTCTTGAGGACGACTTCAAAGGAGTTCTTTCCGGGGTTGAGGTCTCTCGTCGTAAAGATGTCCACTCCTGAGAAGAAGTCGTTCTGGCTGACGAACCCCTTGGAGTCCGTGTAGCGGTCGGCCTCCGCAAGGTTCTCGCCCGTATCCGTGCGGGTGAGCGAGAACACCGGGTAGATGGCGTTCTGGTCGAGCTTGCTCCAGGCCCAGTAGACGTAGATGCGCTGATAGAGGATGGTTGCGTCCGCCGGGAGTTCGGGTTCGAACATAACCGCATACTCTCCCCCCGGACTGATTGCTCCGCTGTAGGTGCTGTTTCCCACGGTGTAGACGTAGCCGCCCCGGAACTCGTCGTGAAATACGGTCGAGAGCGGTTTGTCCCCGGCATAGGTGGCCGCCGCGGGGCTTGCGAGGAGTCCGAGCAGGAGGAACAGCCCGGCGAGGGTCCTACGGGAAGGCATACTCGCCCTCCGCCGCGTTGTTTGCCCGGTTCGAGTCTTTGATCGCGCTCCCCTCATCCGCGACGACCTTGATCCGGTGCTTACCGGGCGTCGTGTAGAGCGGGACGTCAATGGTGACCGTTGCACCGGCGTCGATCCCGTCGATCTGCTTGACTGCCGCCTTATCGCCGTCGAGGTAGATGGTGAGGTCGAAGGCGCCGACGTCGCTTCCGCCTCCGTTCTCGATCGTGATCGGGAGGGTGTAGTCCAGGTAGCCTGAAGCTGCCGCGAGCGGGCATGCAGCGACGATGACCGCGCCTGCGATCAGGAGTATCGCCGCCTTCCCGCGCGGCGGGCGCATCATAAGAAGCGCGGCGAGAGAGAGCCCCGCAAACAGGGCGAAGAGCGGGGCTGGCGACTGCTGCGTCGCCGCGGCCTGGGCCGCGGCCTCGAGCCCCCCCCGGACCGGCGTCCCGACGGCGACGGAGAGGTCGGGGACCGTGCCGACCGTCAACTGCACCGATGCCTCGTTGTCCGTCGGGTCGACGTCGCCGCCGGCATCGACCCGGACCGCAATGGTATGCCGGCCTTCGGCAAGGGTGACGCCGGTCTCGACCTGCTGGACGCCGGACCTTGCCGGTTCGATCTCAACCGTTTTGACGACCTTCCCGTCGACCGAGAAGGCCACCTCGATCTTCCCATCGGGCCGGACGCCGTAGTTTCTCACCGTCGCCCGGATCGTCGCTTCTTCGCCCGCATAGGCTCCCGCCGCCACAGGCGTGTCGACGGCGAAGTCCGGCGCCGGCGCCCCGTCGGGCCGCTGCACCGTGAGGATCACGGAGCAGGGATGAATATAGTCCTCGCCCTCGGGCTTCGACCCGGTGGTGCTGATCTCCCCGTCGCCGTTAAGATCCCTTCCCCGCTCGAAGACCACGGTGTTGGTATCCCCGAGGAGTCTGCCGACGTCGAACGTCTCGACGTCGATGTAACGCGCCTCGGGTCCGGGGTTTCCGGTCGCGTCGCCGATGTGCTCGTTGCCGATGTCCCGCGCCCCCTCCGGGTAGAGCGTGAGGTCTGTTGCCGGAACGCCCAGGTCCTCGCCGTTGAAGAGGACGTAGTCCGGCTGCCCCTTCGTCGAGGCTACGAGGACTGCGGTCAGGTCGGCGGCAGCCCCTTCCGCCGCGCCCGCCTTCTCAAAGACCATCTCGCACGTGTCGTGGCGCGTGGGGTTTGTGCCGGACCACCCCTCGCCGTGGAGGTTCTCGTTCCCTTCGGCGATCCAGTAGCGGGTGAGCGGTAATTTATCGTCCTCAACGACGGCCACGACGAAGATGCCGTAGGAGCGCCCGTCGATCCTGCTCTCGGGCTGGCCCCTGCTGGTCGTGAGGGTGACGGTGTTCTTGCCGCCCCGGAGCTGGTCGGTGCAGTCGTGCGCGACCCAGTAGACGCCGTATCCCGATACGAGGGTCTCAGGATGCCGGTCGTCTTTTCCAAAGAGGTCCCGGCGGACCGGGACGCCGTTGTTGACGCTGAGTTCCTCCCACCCGGTGTAGCGCTCGGTGCCGCCCCAGACGCCCGTGTAGACCCGCGCCCAGACCGGCTTTGACGGGAGAGTGAAGGTGCATTCAAGGGGAGGAGCGGTGAGCCCGTATGTCCCGAAGGTGAGCACCTCCCCCCGTATCTCGCCCTGGGCCGCTGTGTCGAGGGAGATGCCCTCGAAGTCGTAGATTGCCGAGACCGGCGCCGTCGTGAAGACGAATACGATAGTTGCGCATAATATTATGTGGATACTTCTGAGTATGTTCATACTATCTATCAAATGATAACACCTATTATTAACTATTTTTATTTTTGTGTGACAATATGACCTCTCTCGTTTGCCCGGTTATCGGGACCGGATTGTCTACGGGTCCCGATCTGCCGGCACATCGTTCCTGCGCACTTTGTCTTGAAAACCCGAAAAATTCCTGCGGACCGGTACTTCGTTAACGTTTTTGCGGAAAGCCCCCTGAAAATTAACTCACCGCCCTCTTTTCGAAGCCTTACGGCTTTTCAAACTCTGTCTCTGACGGAGCGTCGTTCTTCACACCTTCGTTGCTCACGCTCCCGGTGGAAGACACCCGGTCTTCTCAGACTCCGGGCCTTTGGGTCATCGCACTTCGCGTGAGACTTTGTCGCTGTCCCGAAACGTTGCCTCACGCGAAGTGCGACTTCCCGCAGAATGTGACGGCTCGGAACCTGAGTACGAGCACCGAATGGTTGCGAGCCGCGAATCGCGTGAGACTTCGGGTACTTGCCTCGTCGTCGCCGCACGCGAAGTCCGGTGTCCGGACGATGCCTCCCCGTTCTGGCGCTGGCATGAGCGAAGTCTCTTCTCCGGCGCCGTTTCCCGCGAATATTAACCTTTTTTGTCTATTTATTAATATTCCATCGATTACTCTTTGAAATAACTCCGAATAAATGATACAAATAATAATATATTTAACACGCCGCGATGAATCCCTCTGTAATGACACCGAGGAGAGCAGTAGGCCTGTGCATCCTGATCGCTCTGCTTGCGGCCCCCGCAACGGCTGCGAGCGTCGAGCGGACCCTCACATCCTCCGGGAACGACCTTACAGTGACGCTCACGGTGACGGATATCACGGTCGGGGGCATCGTCGAGACCATCCCCGACGGCTGCACCTGGGCGGGGACGGATCACCCGGAGAACCGCACCCGGGTCTCCGGACAGAAGGTTGCCTTCGCCGTCGTCGGCGAAGAAGCGGTCCGTTACCGGCTGCAGGGGCCGGCGGAGGCCGGAGAGGCGCTTGCCGGCACGTGGGAGGACCTGGAGACCGGTGAATCGGGCGCCGTGGGGTCGGACGGACCCGGAACCCCGGGAGAAGCCGCGCAGACGACCGTCCCTTCGACACCCGGTTTTGAGTGGGCGGCCGCGCTCGCGGCGCTTGTCGTGCTGTGCGTCCGGAGGTGCGGACGATGACCCATAAACTTCTCCTGCTCGTCTGCTGTATCTTCCTCCTCGCCGGAACGGCGGCGGCGGAGACGGTCCCGTGCGACAGCGACGGCGACGGCACGCTGACGGCGTCCGAGCTCGCGACCGCGATCCTCGACTCGCTGGACGCCCGGTTCATGGGCGGAACGGTCGAAGTCCCCTCGTCCGACGACCTCCGGGACGCCGCGTTCGTCTACGAGCACTGGGACGGCCGTGCGCTCACGATCACCGACTCATCCGGACGGGAAACGACGCTTTCCCGGCCGCTCCAGAGGATCGCGGTCTTCAACAGCGACACCGTTGAGATGATGCGGTCGATTGGCGTGGAATCCGACCGGGTCGTGGGCGTGAGCAAGTACACCCTCGAGGACCCGACTTACTTCCCCGAGTACCGGGGAAAGGCGAACCTCGGGTCGACCTGGGCCCCCGACTACGAGCAGGCGGCCGCGGTCCGCCCCGATGCGGTCTTCCTCTACGCCACCATCTCCCAGTCGTCCTGCGACGAGATTGAAGAGACGCTTTCGTCCATCGACCCCGGCATCCGCTTCTTCCGGTTCGACAGCTACCGGCCGACGGCCTACGCCGACGAGGTGCGGACGATGGGAGCCCTCCTCGGGAAGGAAGAGGGGGCCGAACGGTTCCTCGCGTTCCACGGGAGCGTCATGGACACCGTTGCCGGGCGCATAGCCTCGATACCGGCCGACGAACGGGTCTCGGTCTACCTGGAGAACTGGGACGATTACAAGAGCGCCGGAAACGGGTCGGGCTACGATGAGAAGATCGGACTTGCCGGAGGCCGGAACATCTTCGCCGACACCGCGGTCGAGTACCCGGCGGTCGACCCCGAGGCCGTCATCAGCAGGAACCCCGACGTCATCGTCAAGATCGTGGGCGCCGGCGAACTGGTCTTCGGCGGTTACGGCGACGATGACCCGGCACCCTTCGAAGAGGTCACCCGCGCAATCGAGGACCGTCCGGTCTGGGACCGGATCGACGCTGTCAGGGACGGCCGGGTGCACGTCATCCACTCCGACGTCATCGGCGGGCCCGAATACTTCATCGGCGTCGCATACATGGCGAAGTGGTTCTACCCGGACCTCTTCCCCGACCTCGACCCCCGCGCGGTCCACCAGCAGTACCTGAGCGAGTTCCAGAGGCTCGACTACGACCTCGAGGAACACGGGGCGTTTGTCTATCCGGTATGATGACCGACTTCGGCAGGCAGGAGTATGCCCGGCTCACCGAGAAGCGTGCCCTCTTCATCGCCGCCCTCATCCTGATCCTCGCCGCACTCGTCGGGGTCGCCGTGACCCTCGGGTCGGCGAACCTCCCGGTCGCCGACTCCTACCTTGCCATCCTCGCCGGGCTTTTCCCCGAGGCGGTCGACCTGCCGGACCGGATGGTCGAGTCAAACGCCGTCGGGATAGTCTGGGGCTGGCGGCTGCACCGCGTGCTCTTCGCGATCGTGGCGGGGTTCGGGCTTGCGATCGCCGGCACGGTGATGCAGGGCGTCCTCAGGAACCCGCTTGCCAGTCCCTTCACGCTCGGGATCGCCTCCGCCGCCTCGTGCGGCGCATCGGTCGCCATCATCCTCGGGGCCGGTTTCCTCTCCGGCTACCTCGTCATCGGCAACGCCTTCCTCTTCGCCATGCTCGCCGCGGGCGCCATCTACGGCATGGCCCGCCTGAAGGGCATGGGGAGCGAGACGATGATCCTCGCCGGGATCGCGCTCATGTACCTCTTCTCGGCCGTCACCTCGTTCCTCCAGTACCTGGGGACCTCCGAGAAGGTGCAGGAGGTCGTCTTCTGGATGTTCGGGTCCCTGGACAAGTCGTCCTGGCCGAAACTCGGGCTCGTGACGGTAGTCGTCGTTGCCGTCGTCCCGCTCCTCCTCTGGCGCGCGTGGGACCTCAACGCGCTCGCCGAGGGCGACGAAACGGCAAAGAGCCTCGGCGTGCCGGTTGAGCGGTCCATGGCCGGGTTCATGCTCGCCGCCTCGCTCGTAACGGCGGTGATCATCTGCTTCACCGGCACCATCGGGTTCATCGGCCTCGTGGCGCCCCACATCACCCGGATGGTGATCGGGGCCGATCACCGGACCCTCATTCCTGCATCCGGACTCGTCGGCGCCGTCATCCTCCTCGGCGCCGACTGCCTCGCGCGGACGGTGATCCCCGGAGCGATCATCCCGGTCGGGATCATGACCGCGTTCCTCGGCATCCCGTTCTTCGTCTACCTCTTCATGCGCAGGAGGGATGCCTGATGCCTCTGCTCCGCGTCCAGGGGCTCTCGTTCTCCTACCGCGACCGGCGGGTGCTTACGGACGTCTCGTTCTCCCTTGAGCGGGGCGAGGTCCTCGGGGTCGTCGGGCCGAACGGGTCCGGAAAAACGACGCTGCTCCGGTGCCTGGACCGGATTCTCGACCCGGAAGGAGATGTCCGCCTCGACGGGCGCGACCTTTCTGCGATGAGCCGGACGGAGATCGCCCGGACCATCGCCTACGTCCCGCAGAGCGGCGGCGCCCTGAATCCCGTGACGGTCTTTGAGACCGTCCTGATGGGCAGGCGGCCGTACCTGCGCTGGAGCGTCTCCGAGGAGGATAAACGGAAGGTCTCGGAGGCGCTCTCCCTCCTCGGCATCGGCGGCTTTGCGTCCCGGAGGGCCGACCGGCTCTCGGGGGGAGAGCGGCAGCGGGTGCTGATTGCCCGGGCGCTCGCGCAGGACGCCCGGCTTCTCCTCCTCGACGAGCCGACGAGTGCGCTCGACCTGCGTAACCAGATCGAGGTGATGGCCCTCCTCCGCCGGCTCGCGGACGAGCGGCGGCTTGCGGTGGTGGCGGCGATCCACGACCTGAACCTTGCCGCCCGCTACTGCCACCGGATCGTGATGCTGAAAGAGGGGCGGGTGCTCGGGGAGGGTGCGCCGTCCTCCCTCCTGACCGGAGAGATGATGCGCGCCGTCTACGGGGTCGAGGCGGCAGTAAAAGATGAGATGGGGGTCCCGTACGTGGTCCCCCTCCGCCCGTCGGATGACGGGGTGGAGGTCGTATGAAGATAACGATAGTGGCCTGGGGCAGCGAACTGCTGCAGTTTTCCGGTGCGGCGCGGGAGGCCGGGATCGACCTTTCCGCGTGGCAGGTGCATGAACTGACGGACGATGCAGAGAAGCGGGAGCGGTGCATCGAATCATGCAATGATTCAGACGTCGTTTTAGTCCATCCGTCGCACGACCCGGTCTGGGACGAGATCCTGGGCGGGCTCGCGGCCGGCGTCCCGGTGATAGCGTTCGGCTACACCGACGCCTCATGGACGGCCTCGACCGTCCCGCTCGCCGTCGTCTCCACGGTGAGCACCTACTTCCTCTACGGCGGGCCTGAGAACATCAGGAACCTGATCCGCTACGTCCAGGCCGAGGTGTGCGGGATGGACGTCGCTTACGACCCCCCGCAGGAGACCCGCTGGGAAGGGGTCTACCACCCGGACGCCGGTGCCGTCTTCGACGACCCCGACGACTATCTTGCCTGGCACCCCTCCCGGCACCCGACGCGGGTGGGTCTCCTCTTCTCCCGGACGCACTGGGTGAACGGGGACCTTGCCGTCGTGGACGCCCTGATCCGGAGACTTGAGAACTATTACGACGTTCTCCCGGTCTTCTGCTTTGGAATTGCGGACCGGGATATCGGGGCCCTGTCCGACCGGGAGGTGCTCGAGACCTTCTTTGCGGGCCGGATCAATGCGCTCGTCGACGCAAGGACGTTCACGCCGCCCCGCGACGCCGACGCCTTCGTCGAGGCGCTCAAGAGGCTCGGCGTGCCGGTCTTCCACCCCCTGATCCTCTATCACCGGACCGAGGCAGAGTGGATGGCCGATCTGGACGGAATGCGCGGGAGCGACGTATCCTGGTACGTCGCGATGCCCGAGTTCTTCGGTGCGATCGAGATGGTCCCGGTCGGCGCGGCGGAAAACCGCGAGCAGGCGGGCACCGAAGGCGAACGGCACGTCCCCATCGGCGAGCGGGTGGAGAAGTTCGTGGGCCGGGTCCGGAGGTGGATCGACCTCGCGATGACGCCCGTCGCGGAGAGACGGGTGGCCTTCATCCTCCATAACAAGCCCTGTGCCTCGGTCGAGGCGTCGGTCGGGGCCGGGGCGCACCTCGATACCCTGGAGAGCGTCGCGAGAATCCTCAAGGCGATGCACGACCGGGGGTATGCGGTCGAATACCCGGCGAGCGGTAAAGAACTGATCGAGACCATCATGGACAAGAAAGCGGTCAGCGACTTCCGCTGGACCTCGGTCGCGGAGATCGTCCGGAAAGGCGGCGCCCTCGCTCTGGTGGAGCCGGAAGACTACGCCGGATGGTTCGAGACGCTCCCTCCCGGGGTCCGGGCCCGCGTCTGCGAGGCGTGGGGCCGGCCGCCGGGCGAGGAGATGGACGGCGTCCCGCCGGCGATGGTCTACGAGGGGAAGATCGTCGTCACCGGGGTGCGCTACGGTAACGCTCTCGTCTGCGTCCAGCCAAAGCGCGGGTGCGCCGGTCCGCGATGTGACGGCGAGGTCTGCCGGATACTCCACGACCCGGGCGTTCCGCCGACCCACCAGTACCTCGCGACCTACCGCTACATCGAGGAGACGTTCGGCGCGGACGTGATCGTCCACGTCGGCACGCACGGAAACTTCGAGTTCCTCCCGGGAAAATCGGTCGCCCCGTCGGGCGCCTGCTTCCCCGACATCGCCGTCGGGACCGTCCCCCACCTCTACATCTACAACGCCGACAACCCCCCGGAGGGGACGATCGCCAAGCGGCGGAGTTACGCGACCCTGGTCGACCACATGCAGACGGTGATGGTCGCAAGCGATCTCTACGCGGGTTTGAAGGACCTCGAAGAGCAGATCGCGGACTACAACCGGGCGAAAGGCGTCGACCGGGCGCGGGAGCATGCACTCGAACACACCATCGCCGACCTCCTCGAAGAGACCGGCATCGGCGGCGAGATCGGGGTTCGCGCCCTCCTCGATCAGGGAGCCCCGTTCGAGGCGGTGGTCGCCGCCGCCCATACCGCCGTCGCCCGGATCGCCGATACCCGGATACCCGACGGGATGCACATCTTCGGTGAGGTGCCGGAGGGCGAGCGCCGGGTGGAGTTCATCCATGCCGTCATGCGTTATAGCGGCGACATAAGGTCCGCGGTGCTCCGGATGATGGGGCATGACGGGTCCGCCACGGACGATGCGCTGCTCCGGGACGCCGAAACCACGGCAAAGGCTCTCATCGCCGCGTTCCTTGCGGGAGAGGCCCCGGACGGCCTCCCATACCCCGACCCGGAGGCGCTCGAGAGGATCCGGGCCGGCGTCCTCGATCTTGCGGCGCGGATGGACGGCTCCGACGAGATCGGGAGCCTGTTATCGGGTCTCGCCGGGGGCTACATCCCGCCGGGCCCCTCGGGCCTCATCACGCGCGGCAAACCCGAGGTGCTCCCCACCGGGCGGAACTTCTACTCGCTCGACCCCTTCCGGGCTCCCACCCGCGCCGCGTGGCGGATCGGGACGCGGCTTGCGGAGAGCGTCGTTGCAAAGTACGCCGACGAGCACGGGCGGGTCCCGGAGAACGTCGGCATGTACTGGATGGCGTCCGACATCATGTGGGCCGACGGCGAGCAACTCGCGCAGATCTTCTCCCTCATCGGGGTCGAGCCGGTCTGGACGGACGGCAGGGTCAGGTCCTACCGCATACTCCCGCTCGAAGAACTCGGGCGGCCCCGGATCGACGTCACCGTCAGGATGAGCGGGATACTCCGGGACTGCTTCTATACCTCTATTGAACTCCTGGACGACGCCATCCATGAGGTTGCCGCGCTGGACGAGCCGCTCGAGGCGAACTTCATCCGGAAGCACGCTCTCGCAGGGAGCGGAACCGCCCGGATCTTCGGGAGCCGGCCGGGCACCTACGGCAACGGCGTCAGCCTGGCGGTCTATGCGTCGGCCTGGAAGGAGGAGGCGGACCTTGCGGATGTCTTTGTCGGGTGGAACGGTTATGCCTACGGGCGGGGCAACTTCGGCGAAGAGTCCCCCGAGACCTTCTCCGCGCAGCTTGCCGCCGTCGACCTCACCTTCAACAAGACGGTGACCGATGAGTACGACCTTCTCGGGTGCTGCTGCTACTTCGGGGTGCACGGCGGGCTGACCGGGGCGGTGCGCGCGCTTTCGAAGCACGAGGTGCCCGCCTACTACGGCGATACGCGCGACCGGGACCGCGTGGAGGTCCGGACGCTTGCCGAGGAGGTGCGGCGGGTCGTCAGGGCGAAACTCCTCAACCCGAAGTGGATCGAGGGGATGAAGCGGCACGGCTACAAGGGTGCCGGGGACATCTCCCGCCAGGTGGGGACCGTTTACGGCTGGGAGGCGACGACACAGGAGGTGGACGACCGGATCTTCGACGACATCGCCCGGACGTTCGTTCTGGACCCTGAGATGCGGCAGTTCTTCGCGGATGAGAACCCCTGGGCGCTTGAGGAGATCGGGAGGCGGCTGCTCGAGGCGCACGGGCGCGGCCTCTGGAACGCCGACCCGGACGTTCTCGAAGGGCTGCAAGCGGCATACCTTGAGATGGAAGGCTGGATGGAGGACTGGATGGATGATTCCGGCGGCGGCGTTCAGGGCGGCGCCGTCCGCGTGGTGACCGCGGAGGACGTAAGAGCGCTGCGGGGAGCACGGAGGACGGGGTGAGCGGCGTGAAGACGGTGCCTGTTAACGCATCGCGCTCCATCATGCGGCACGTTCCCGCTTTTCCGCTTTGTTGAACCCTATCCGGGTCTTCACTTCCACCCTGATGAGGCGGATGCTGAATTTTCTCGGGTATGTCTTCATGCAGTGGACCGTGGTGGTTATCGCCATTGGGGGCGGGGCTGACGGGGAGGGGATCTCCCCCTCCCCTGTCTCCAACTCGCGAAAAACTGCACATCTCATCGATCCTTCCTCACCCGGCCTCCGGCCCCAGTGGAAAGCCGTGCCCTTTATGCCCCTGATTGTGGCCATCTGGAACAAACAGATGGGGTTTCAACAAAGCCTGTTTTCCCTCATTCCTGCCTTCTTAGTCTGAGCAGACATACCGTGAGAAGCAGCGCGCCCGCTACAGCAGCTACCCCAAATCCCGGCGATGCGGGTGCCGCCGGGTCTTCGAGCCGGATTGCATACAGGTCGTTTAGGTCGCTCACGACGATCGTCGTGCCGTCGGGAGACCACTGCTGCATCATGTATGCCGAATTGTCAGTATCGAGGGGTGCGAGGCCGGAGCCGTCGCTCTCCATCACCCAGAGCGTCTGGTTCCGCGACTCCGACCAGAAGGCGATCCTGGCACCGTCCGGAGACCAGACCGGTGATCTGTCCCAGTTTCCGGTTGTCAATTGCTCCGAACCCGATCCGTCGCTATTGATAACCCAGAGAGAGAACTCCGGCCATGTTCCGGGGGGTGCCGCGACGACGTAGGCGATCCTGGTACTGTCCGGGGACCAGGCATATTCGGACACATTCCCTTCGCTGAACGTCACCTGTGCCTTGCCCGTTCCGTCGCTCTGCATGACCCAGATCTCCCGGTTTCCGGATCTCTCCGAGAGGTATGCAATCCTGTCCCCGTGCGGCTGCCACAGGGGCAGGCGCGCATCTCCATCGGTCATCAGCGGTTTTTTGTTGCCGCCATCCGCATCCATGATCCAGATGTCCGCTTCCATGCGGATGGCCGAACCGTTCACCGCAGGCGAACCGTTCGCGGCGGTGGCCACAAAGTCCTCCCAGATGGCCGCATTATCGAAGAGGCAGGAGGTATAGACGATCCGCCTCCCATCGCTGCTCCAGTCCGCCCCGTAGCCGGAGAGCCCCGGAATGGGGACAATGCGACCGTTTTCAGTCAGGCGCACCCTCCCGGTCCCGTCCGGGTTCATCGTCCAGAGGTCGAGCCCCCCTCCGTCATCGGAGAGGAAGAGGAGTTTCTTCCCGTCCGGCGACCAGGGATCGAACTCGGTGAAGAGATTCCACGAACGGTCGTCCGTCACCGGTACCGGGTTCTGGCCGTCGCGCTCCATCACCCGAATGCCGGCGTGGACTCCGTCGGATGAGACGAAGGCGATCCTGTTGCCGTCTGGCGACCAGAAGGGATACGAATCGAATGCCGAATCGTTCGTCAGCTGGACGACGGGTGCAGCCGCTACCGGGGGAATGCACGCGATCAGCAGCAGGGCGATACATATCGTTTTCAGGGTCATACAGGCTTCTCCTGTGCGTCTCATGGGTATATAACGCAGGAAGTGGCAGCGTCCTCTCTACCGATATTTGTCCATATGATAACCCAGACCCAACATTCAGCATGTACTTTTACTTCCACTGTATCCCTCTGGTACAAATCTGCAGAATTAATTTTTGCCGATGCGTTCAATTTAACGTCCTGAACGGGACCACAAGAACCAATTGACATCACATAACTATCCTGTTCGGCACATTTCCTTCCCATTGCAATACTATGCCACTCGAAATTTCGAAACGGTGCCCGGAGGAACACGGAACCGCAACGGCTATCCCTGATGGCAGCCAACAGCCCTATTGCCCTCCGGGCGCGCTGTGGGAGTCGGGATACGACAGCAATCGACCTTCCCGGCCCCCGGCGGGATACCGTACACGGTATCACCGATCAAGGCGTCAACGTTCTCCCATATACCTTTTCTGTGACAAACATCGAATTGTCGCGGCGGTACCCGGGCCGTCGCATTCTCCTGATATGCTCTCGTTGTTCCATCTCCCGACAGTACGGCCGATATCCAGTGGAAATATACCCCGATCCCCGGATCGCGGGTATGGGTGCGTACTCCGGTAAGAGCCCTGCATACCTTCCCCGGATATTGAAACCCGGTGGAATAATCGGCCCGCCCCCGATGCAGCCCCTCCCGGGGAGCGAAAGTGCGCGCCCGTCTATCATCGGATATCCGTCCGCAAGAACCGCGTGTATGCGACGGCAAAGAAGACGACGGGATAGAGGATCAGCGCCACCACGCTCGACCATATCTCGCCGAGCATATCTTCAAGGATTGCCCCGGGGAGGCGTGAATCCTCAGGATCAGAATGCTCCTCAGGGAGCGTCCTTCGAGCACCGTCAGGTGCGCGCCCGGTGAACCGTCGTGCCCGGGAGTTGCTATCGCCGGGGCAGGCGGGGAAGGGGCTCAAAAATTCGATCTTTCTCGTATCGGCCGGTTCCCGGGCACCGTCCGGCATGCCGGGGGAGCGCACGCGATCAGCAGCAGGACGATGCATATCGTTCTCAGGGTCATACCGGATCTTGTCATAGAACTCATCCCAAAAAGATCTATGAATGTTCTGTACACCCTTATCGGAGCACGCACCTCCGAAGTTTCTCTCCTCTGAACGATATCCAGGACAGAGAGAGTGAAACGGCTTCCTATTGGCTATCGCCATGTGGGGGAGGGTCCGGGAGGGGGTGCCCCCCTTCCGGCAAAGGCATTTTGGGATGCCCTCATAGTTACAATCCTCCATACAGTTTGGATACCGCCATCATTTTCCAAAGAAGCCATATGATCTTCGCACTGATCGTCAGCCCCACGGGAACGAAGACCGTCACCAGTGCCTGACGAGCGGCGAGGCTTCGTGCGTGCCGGATACCTGCTGCCCAGAGGAATCCGCACCAGAGAAGGGCGAGAATCGTAATTCCTGCATCGATAAGCGTTGAGACGGTTGCATACGCCACCACACGCGAGGGAATGAAATAGTCCTGCGCCGGCAGGGAGATGAGCTGGAAGAGGACCGGATGGAGGAGGCCCCCGATGATCAGAGGCGTGCATCCGTATCCCACAGAGGCCAGTGTCCGGAGAAACGTGCCCCGGCCGTTGTACAGGTACGATACCCCGTGGAAGACGGCCGAGTAAGATACCCATACCAGAAACGGTGAGAGAGCCGTTGCAGCAAGGCCCGCGTATACGACCGGGTGCGCGGACGGGTCGGCGAATTCCAGTGTTCGGGCGTCTGCGATGATTGTATCGTAATTTCCGGCGATCTCAACCAGAAAAAGTCCGAAGACGATCAGGGACGGAATTCTCAGGTCGACGCGTTTGATCGGCAGCCCTGCAAAAAATCGATCGGGAGAGAAGAGCAGCAGTCTCAACCGTCGGAAGAATGAGTTTTTCCTGGTGGACGTGATCTTCTGCAAAGGGGGCATCATACCGTTCGAGATTTAGTAACACTTAATTGTATATTAATAACGATCTTTGTGATTGTTTTGATATTAATCAATATTTGTTCATTGGGGTCGTGCTCTGGGCCCATCGAATTATAGCATCTTCGGTTTGATGGAGGTCGTCCCACTTCGTTACACCACGATCGGAGCATTTACACCCAATTTTTCGACGATCTGAAACATATTCAAGGCAAGAGTGGTGAAACGGCTTTCCATTGAGAGTCTCACCTCACGGTGCTCCTGCTATCTCCCTGCGGAAGACAGCACATCGCCACTCGGGGAAGGGTCCGGGAGGGAGACACCCCTTCCCGGTAGCAGTTTTTTGGGACAACCTCATGGCTTCCTACTTCAATGTACAATGTTCAGCCCCTTTCATCAACCCCCACCCGCCCCTCAGGGGGCGCGGGTGCAGTCATGGCGATATGCGACTGGTCAAAGGACAGAAGCATGAGAAAATACGAAGTGTTTTTCAAGTAATGACTTCCCAAAAGGGAGGGAGTTTGAGCACCGAAGGTGCGAGTGGCAATGGGTGGAACTTCTGGAGTTGGAGCACCATGAGGTTGCGCAAAGCCCGGCGGAAAGCCGCACCCCTGAGTTACCCATGATTGTGATCGATCGGGAACAGACGGGTGGGGGTTCAACCAAGCCGGAAAAACCGTCATGGAGAAGACAGGGCGGAAGCAACGGTCATGAAGAGGAGATCGCCCGTCCGGCAGGCATGCCGCGTCGTTCCGGCGGAGTAATTGGAAAGATGCATATGTTGCGGCGCGGTACAGGTTATCGTGGTATCATGTCTGCCCGATCCGCCGTCCCCCTCCTCATCGCTCTCCTCATCGTCGCGTGCTCCGGATGCATCGCCCTTGAAAAGGACGATGATCTCGGTCCTGCCGGCCCCGGTGCCGTCGAACCGCCGTGGTCGGGCATACCTCAGCCTTCCCCGGGCGAAACGGCCCCCGGCCCTGCACCTTCCGCGACGGAGAGCGGGAGCACCGTGGTGCCGGTCGATCCGGTGCCGGTGCAGCCCGGCGAGTATATCCCGAACCCGAACCCGTACAACGTCTCGTCCGTGCCGTTGATCCGGATGGATGCCGTAAAGCCGGTTGTCGAGAGAGCGACCGTCTTCGAAGAGCAGTACTCCCTCGTCTATTCGGCAAGGGGGCTGCAGGTGGACGTCGTCGACGTGCCGTTCATCATCACCTTCGCCGTGGACGCACAAAACCCCGAACCCGGCGCGTACTCCCGGCTCGTCGTCACCGTCCGCGACCCTGAGACCCTTCAGCTCATCGCCGACGAAGGCTACAACGGGATATACGGGAGCGCCCGGGAGAAATCAATCACGCTCTACCGGCCGGGACGCTACATTGTGACACTGGACGGGCATTTCGTCGACGTGAAGGTGACGATGGCGGCCGAACGGACGAGCGGCTCCTGATCGATTTTCCATCGGGGTATGCAGGACCCCTCATCGTTTATTTTCCGGGATCTCCTTACCCCGGGCCGAACGGGCATTGAGGCCCCCGGTGACAGTCCGGTAGCAGACTTCAAGCCGCTCTTTATATTATTTTTATTGTTATTGGTATTACTTGATACTAAAAATAGTAAATTATATAACACTGCCCGTTGTATCTCTGCCTGGTGGGCGGTGGCGGGGCCGCCGAAAAGCCATGGCCACCTCACCGGGCCCCGGCGTCTCTCGCTGCCGCCTGCCGAACCGCCCTGCCTGCTGGCGGGGGGCGGTGATCGACGATGAAAAAACGGCTTTCATCTGAAGAAGGCGAGGTCGTGCTGGACACCGAACGCGACGTCTGCATCTACTCCGCACCGCGGGGCAGGCCCGACGGGGCGTATGCGCGTGGAAAAGACCTCTACGTGCATGAACAGGAGGGGCTGCCCGACACCTACTACATCCACTCCTGGTCGGCGGACCCCGACGAAGACGAACTGATCCAGACCGTCTCCCTCGTCTCCGCCGAGGAGTTCCTGGAACTGCGGGGGCTCATGCTGAACGCCTACCCGGAGCAGCGGGGAAGTCTGGCGTTGCGGTCCTACGGCTACGGCATCGCAGAAGAATTTTGAGACCACACGGTCCCGGGCAGGGGCAGGGAGGCCCCTCTTCCCCGGTCAACCCACGATTTGTTACGAAATTGGAACTCTTTAACATCCATAACATCATATTCTCACATATGTCTTACCAGGCACGGAGGAACGTCCTTCCGTTCACCGCCATTGTCGGTCAGGAGACGATGAAACGCGCGCTCATCCTCAACGCCGTCAACCCGGGGATCGGCGGCGTCCTCATCCGCGGCGAGAAAGGGACTGCAAAGTCCACCGCGGTCAGGGCGCTTGCCGACGTGCTCCCCGAGATCGCCGTGGTCCGGGGCTGCCCGTACAGTTGCGATCCCGACGGCGGCCTGTGTACCGTCTGTGCCGAAAAAAAAGCCTCCGGTGAGGACCTGGACGTCGAACGGCGCAGGGTCCGCGTCGTCGACCTCCCGCTCGGGGTGACCGAAGACCGGGTGGTGGGCACCGTCGACGTGGAGCGGGCGATCCGCGAGGGGAAGGTGACGTTCGACCCCGGCCTCCTCGCGGCGGTCAACCGCGGCGTCCTCTACATCGATGAGGTCAACCTGCTCGACGACCACGTGGCCGACGTCCTCCTCGATGCTGCCGCGATGGGTGTCAACGTGGTGGAGCGGGAGGGCATATCCTTCTCCCACCCCGCCCGGTTCATTCTGGTCGGCACCATGAACCCGGAGGAGGGGGAACTGCGGCCGCAGCTGCTCGACCGGTTCGGACTGCAGGTGACCGTGGAAGGGATCGAGGACCCCGCCCGGAGGATGGCGATCGTCAGGGCCGCCGAGACGTTCGAGTACGACCCCGACGGGTTCCGGCAGGCGTACGGCGCGGCGCAGGATGCGTTACGTAGCGAGATCGTTGCCGCCCGGGCGCTGCTTTCGTCCGTCACGGTCGACGACGGACTCGTCGAGGCCGTGGTGAAGGCATGCATCCGGCTCGGGGTCAGGACCCACCGCGCCGACATCGCCGTCGTCCGCACGGCAAAGACGATCGCCGCCCTCGCCGGGCGAACGGTCGTCACCCGCGTCGACGTCAGGGAGGCCATGGAACTCGCCCTCCCGCACCGGATGCGCCGGAAGCCGTTCGAAGAGCCGAAGATCGACCCGGAGGACCTCGACAGGTCCCTGGAGGACGCCGGGGAGGAGCACGACCGCACTCCCCGGGATGACGGGGGCGATGCGACCGGTGAGGGTTCCTCCGACGGACATGACGGAGAGCCGTCCCCCGCCGCCGGCGGCGCCTCCCATGAGACCGTTCTCCCGGTAGGAGACCCGGTCGATGTCGGAAAGATGAGCCTGCCGGAGCGGCGGGATGCCCTGGAACGGCTGAGGACCTCCGGCAGACGGTTTGAGACGTTCTCGGCCGGAAACGCGGGGCGGTACGTCGCCGCCCGCTATCCGACCGGCACCGGCGATATAGCGCTCGACGCCACGCTCCGGGCCGCCGCCCCGCACCAGCAGGTCCGGGACCGGGAGGGGGTGGCGGTCGCCGTCTGGAGCGAGGATATCCGCGAGCGGGTCCGGGTGGGCAAGGTCTCCGTTGCGTGCGTCTTCGTGGTCGACGCCAGCGGTTCGATGGGAGCCTTGATGCGGATGGAGTCGGCGAAGGGCGCAGTCTTCTCGATGCTCATGGACTCCTACCGGCACCGCGACCGGGTCGGCCTGGTGGCGTTCCGGGGGAGCGGCGCCGAGACCCTCCTCCCGCTCTCTACGAGCATCGATCTCGCAGAGAAACGTCTTGAAAGTCTCCCCACCGGCGGGAAGACGCCGCTTGCCGCCGGTCTCGTGAAAGGCATGGAGGTTCTCCTGCGGGAGCGACAGAAGAACGGCGAGGTGATTCCGATGATGGTCGTCATATCCGACGGCAGAGCGAACGTCCCGCTCGCGGGAGACGTGCGCCCCGAGGTTCTCGGCATCGCAGAAGAGATCCGGTCCCACGGCATCCGCACGGTGGTCATCGATACCGAGGAGACCGGAAACTCGTTCATGCAGTTCCGGCTCGGCTACTGCCGGACCCTCGCGGAGCATGCCGGCGGCGGCTACTACCCTATTGCCGACCTTTCCGCCGGGCTCCTGCACGACGTCGCCGTGGCCGAACGGGATGCGCTGGTGCATCCCGTCTGAAATTCGCTCACCGGCAGAGCGGCTGGAGTTTCTCGATCAGACGCTCCACCTGCAGGACCGCCGTCCCGATATACGCGTCCGGGTCGAGGAGCCGGTCAAGGTCCTCGCGGGTGACGAATTCCGTGACCCCCGGCCGCTCGCTGAGCACCGCGGCAAGGTCCCGGCCTTCGGCAAGGGCCTGCATGCTCGCCGTCCGCATCATCTCGTGGGCCTCCTGCCGGTTCATGCCCCTTCTGGTGAGGTCGATCATCACCGACTCTGCGAGGTTCACCCCCCGGAGCAGCATCAGGTTCTTCCGGATGTTCTCCCTGTTGAACTCGAGCCCTTCCATCACGCCGATCATCACCTTCAGGATGTGGTCGGTCAGCACCGAAGCCTCGGGGAAGATCACCCGCTCCGGCGAGGAGTTCGTCAGGTCGCGCTCGTCCCAGAGGACGTTGTTCAACAGCGCCGGCTCCACCGCGGACCGGACGATCCGGGCAAGACCGCAGACCTGCTCGCTCTTTATCGGGTTTCGCTTGTGGGGCATGGTGCTTGAGCCCACCTGCTTCTTCCCGAACGCCTCCGCGAGCTCCCCGATCTCCGAGCGCTGCATCAGCCGGACCTCAACTCCGATCTTATCGAGCGTTGTTGCAACGTTCGCGAGGAGCATGAAGTACTCTGCGTAGCGGTCCCGCGAGACGATCTGGTTTGAGACGTCCACCGGGTGGATCCCGAGGAACTCCATCATCGTTGCCTGGATCTCGATGCCCGATCTCCCGAGCGCCGCCTGGGTCCCCACCGCCCCCGTGAGCTGCCCGACGACGAGGCGGGGGCGCATCTGGCGGAGCCGCTCGATGTGGCGGGCGACCTCGCTTGCCCAGATCGCGAACCGGAGCCCGTAGGTTGTCGGAACGCCGATCTGCCCGTGGGTGCGTCCGGCGCAGACGAGGGTCTTCGTCTCGGCGCTCCGGGCAAGAAGCACGGAGAGGAGGCCGCTCAGTTTCTCCTCGATGAGCGCGAGACTGTCCTGGAGTTGCAGGGCCGTCGCCGTATCCAGGATATCGTTCGAGGTCGCGCCGTAATGTATCCATCGCCCGGCATCGCCGCAGACCTCGGTGACTGCCTTGACGATTGCCATCATATCGTGGTTGATCTCGGCCTCGATCTCCTTTGCCCGCTCGAGACGTGCCTCCGGCGCGCGAACCGCGATCGCCTCTGCATCCTCGCGGGGGATCAACCCGTGCACCGCTTCGGCCCGGGCCAGCGCCACTTCGGCCGTGACGATGGCCCGGAACCGGTTATCCTCGCTCCAGACGGCACGCATCTCCGGGGTGCCGTAGCGGTAATCGATGGGATGGATTGCCATAACTGGTACCTGTTTGCCTTACCGTGTTAAATAGGGGTCGTGGCTACGATCCGTCACTTCCTCCGCCGCGCACACTCCTCGATGAGCCACCCGGCGAGGTCCCGCACCGCGGCCCGCGCCGGGCTCTCCTCCGGTATCCCGACGATCGGCGCTCCCGCGAGGTCCGCCTCCCCGATAGCCGGGTCCTCCGGGATCCGGGCGATGAGCGGGATATCGCTCGTTGTGGCGACATCGTCCCGGTCCCGGTTGACGACGAGAAAGATCCGGTCCCGCGGGAGCCCGAGCGATTCCGCGAGGTCCCGGATGCGGCCGGCGGTCCGCATCCCCCGTGCCCCGGGGTCACTTACGATCAGGAGGACCTCCGGGCTCTTGATCGTCCCCCGGCTGATATGCTCCATCCCGGCCTCGGAGTCCACGATGACGAGCCGGTAACTCCGCTCGATCGTCTCGATGCACTCGGTGAGAAGGGCGTTCGGGAAGCAGTAGCACCCCGACCCCTCGGGGCGCCCCATGGCGAGGAGGTCGTATCCCTCAGCCTCCGTGAGCACCCGGCGGAACCGGTACTTGATGTAGCCCGTCCGGTCCATTCCCGGCGGGATGTTTTTGGTGAATGCCTCCTCCCGCATGCTCCCGAGCGTCTCCGTGACCGTGACCCCGAGGGCCTCGTGAAGGTTTGCGTTCGGGTCGGCGTCCACCGCGAGGACCGGCCGCTCGCCGTCCGCAATCAGCGCCTGAATCAAAAGCGACGTGATCGTCGTCTTCCCCGTCCCGCCTTTCCCGGAGATGACGACGGTACAGGGCCGGATCATGGTTCTTCACTCCGGACAGCACGTATTCCGGAGGCGCCGTAGCGGTAATCGATAGCATGGATTGTCATAATGAGTACCACTTTACCCGACCCCGTTAATAAAAGTGGGCGTGGCTGCAGTTGGGTCATCCGCGCCGGGGTGCCCCTCCGCCGCCGCACGCCCGGCAGCAGAGCCTCGTGATGGCTCTCATCCGGGGACAACAGCGTCGGGCCGGAGCCCGGGTCACGGCCCCTCGCCCCGGAGGCGGCGGGAGAGCGAGGCGGTCGCCGCCATGATTGCGACGGCCTCCTCCTCGTTAGCGTTCCGGATACCGCAGGTCGGCGTGATCAGGGACTGGCGGTCGAAGAGGTCGGGGTCGATCGTCTCCGTCGCCCGGGTGCGGATCTCCTGGAACCGGGAGAAGAACGCATCGGGCTTTTCCGCTGCAAAGATGGAGTATTCTGCGGGGACGACCCCCCAGGCCACCACGCCTCCCGCCTCCATGTAGCGGGCGACGTCGTCGGCGTAGAGCAGGAACTCCCGGGCGTAGGTCCAGGCGTCGATCGAGACCACGGCAGGTTCAAGTCCGAGGATGAACGCCCAGTCGGTGTTGGCGCAGCAGTGGATGCCGAGCCCCCCGTCGAGGAGCCCGGCGATATCCTCATAGGCGGATGCCGCGACGCCGGCATCCACCGGGACGACCGCTGAGCCGAGCGACGCGAGGTAGGGATCGCTCAGAACCACCAGGGTCGCGCGTGCGCCCATCCGCTCCCGCATCGCCCCCTCGCACCACCGGGCCCGCAGCCCCAGGAGTTTCCCGAGCAGGTCGGCGTACTCCGGGTCGTAGAGGATGGGCCGGCGGGTCTCGTCCACCACCTGCATCCCGAAGGTCACCGGGCCGGTCACCTGACACTTGACGAGGAGGGCGTCGGAGAGGTCGCGGCCCATCATCGCATGAAACCCCGACCCGTAGGCCTCGCCGACCCGGTAGGGGTCCGCGTTCTGTTCGAGGTAGTCGAGCAGGATCCGCTCCATCGCTTCCGAGGGATCGATGCTCCGGTCGACCACGAGCCTGCCGTCCCGGACCACCCCGCCGGGGAGGTACTCGGCGTCGGCAAAGACGATCGCCTCGAGGAGCCCCCGGGTCGGCAGGGTGGGGACGTAGGGAACCTCGGGAAAGGCCGCGAGCACCGCCCGGCACGCCTCGTCGGGGTCGCGGTGGGGGAGCGCTCCCACCCCGGTCGCGCGGAGCCCGGGGGACGGAATCATGCCTGCCACGACCTCACCCCCTGCTTCGCCCGACACGCCTCGAGCATCTGCTGCACGTGCGGGAAGAGAGTAAAGTCGGTGTGCGGCAAGAAGCAACTCGACGTATATCGGTCCATGAAGGACGGTTCGGCGTTCAGCTCGATGTAGGTGATCCTCCGGGCGATCGCGTCGAGTTCCTTCCGTCGCTTGCGGTTGATCAGGGCGATGTTCGCGCCGGTGATCGCTCCGTTCCCGATGTTTTCCACGCGGTCCAGGGGCATCTCGGGTATCAGCCCGACGGTGATGGCGTTCTCCTTGTTGAGGTAGTTCCCGAACGCCCCCGCAAAGCAGACCCTGCCGATGTCCCCGGGCTCAAGGCCCGCCGCGTCGAGGAGCGTCATACAGGCCCCGTGGATCGCCGCCTTGCTCATGATAAGGTTCCTGATGTCGTTCTCGGTCATGACGATATCCTTCCCAACTGACGTCTCCTTCTTCCAGGCCACCACGTACTCCGGGTAATACTGTCCCTTCCTGACCCGGGGATGGCTGATATCCAGATTGATCCGTCCCGTCCGGTCGATGACGCAGGTGCGGAGCAGTTCCGCGAGCAGGTCGATAAGGCCCGACCCGCAGATCCCCCGCGGCCGTACGCCGTTGATCGTCGAGCAGGTCGGCGTGAGCGTCTCGGCGTCGATCGCGACCCGCTCGATTGCACCGGGGTTTGCCCGCATGCCGAAGAGCACCTCCCCTCCCTCCAGAGCTGGCCCGGCCGCGCCCGCACAGGAGAGCATCCAGTCGCTGTTGCCGAGCACCGCCTCGAAGTTCGTGCCGATATCCACCATGAGCGTCGCCTCCTCGCGGTCCGTCATTCCGGTTGCCAGGATATCGGCAATGATGTCGCCGCCGATGAAGTTCGAGACCGCCGGGAAGGTGTAGACCTCGGCGTTCCGGTGGGCCGCAATCCCGATCTGCCCGGCGCCCGTCGAGAGCATCCGCCGCACGACCGGGATGTAGGGCTCGGTGATCATGTAGGCGGGGTCGATCCCGAGGAAGAGATGGGTCATCACCGTGTTTCCGGCGACCATCACCTCGAAGATCTCCTCGCGGTCGATCCCTGCCGTGTCGGCGGCGGTCGTCAGGGCCTCGTTGATACTCTCCGTCGCAAGTTGTTGCAGTTGGGATAGGCCGCTCTTCCGGGAGAAGTTCACCCGCGAGAGGATATCCTCGCCGCAGGAGATCTGCCGGTTGTAGTTGGAGGCCGTGGCGAGTATCCGGCCGTCGGTCAGGCTCCAGAGGTAGGCCACGACCGTGGTGGTCCCGAGGTCCACCGCCGCCCCGTAGAGCCTTTCGGAGGTGTCGCCTCCGTCCACGCTGCTCAGGCGGTAGCCGACGGGCGCCAGGGCGACCGTGGCGGTCGCGTTCCACTCGTTCCGGCGGAGCACCAGCGGGAGAAAGCAGAGGACGTCGAGCGGCGCGTAGATACTGGTCGGGGGCGGCCCGCCCTGTTTCTCGATCCCCTCCAGCACGCGGGTGAGGTCGGGAGTCGTGTCGTCCAGGGACGGCGGCTCGAGGCGGACCACGTACTTCCGGACGGCGGGGTTGAACGGAATTCCCTCCTGGCCCGGGACCTCTACCAGGATCTTCTGCTCCTGGATGAGCGACTCGGCCGGGACATTCACCAGGACGTCGCCGACAACGGTCGCCTGGCAGGCAAGGCACGCCCCGCGGGCGATCTCGTCGTCCGAGAAGAACCTGCGATATTTATCGCGGTCGAACGTTGCCGTGCCTTCTTTGATGAAGACGAGACACTTCCCGCATTTTCCCTGCCCGCCGCAGACCACGTTCATGGAGAGACCGGCCGCCCGCGCCGCGTCGAGGATGGTCGTTCCCCCCGGCACGGTCACCTTTCGGTAGCCCGGGAGAAACGTAACGGTCGGCATCAGGTTTTCCACTCCGCTTCGAGGTATCCGGGGAGATCGGCCCCGTCCCGGGGACCGACCAGCACCTTCCACCCGGTTGCGTCCTCGATCTTCCCGGAGAGGGGGGCGGCGTAGCCGGGGATGACCAGCAGACGGTGGTCCACCAGGTCTCCGACATTGAACTCCTTGAGCGATTCGGCGACGAGGGTCTCCGTCAGTTTCCCGCCGGCGACGGCCGTAAGGACCGAGAGCCCTTCGGTGTCTGCTATGAAGAGGTAACTGGGTATCCCGGACGCCTCGAGGTAGCCGAGCAGCGTGAAGTAGGTGAGCGAGAAGTTCACCGTGAGGAGGATCGGGGCGCTCGGCCCGGGATCGTTGATCGGGTAGATTCCCGGCGTCACCTGGATGGGTTTCTGCGGGTCGGTGTAGATGTTCTGCCGCAGGGTGAGCGCCGCTTCCCGGGAAGCATGGGCAAGCGGGGGGGCGACGATGATCCCTGCGTACTTCAGGATGCCCGCCGCGAGGGCCGCGTCGGTCTCGTTGAGCGGCACGGTGTCGAGGTAGATGGGGTAGCCGAGCCCGGGCTCGGTCCGCCCGATGGCGGCTCTCCGGATCTCCGTCGCGGTCGCGATGAAACCGGAAAGCGACTGCGGGACGGGATCAAGCAGGAGGTCCGGAGCCCCGGCGTCCGCGCATTTCCCGGCGAGTACGGCGAGGTTCGGGAGGTTGGGGGTCCGCACGGTGAGGGGGCACCCGTAGCGCTTCGCGAGTGCGGCGAGTTCCTCCCAGTTCTCTTCTGTTGCGGCGTGGATCAGCGGCCGGTAGTTTCCGGCGACTGCGAGGGCCGCCTCAAAGGACGCGGGGTTGTCGGCGATCAGCACGAGAGGGAGGCTGCTCCCGCCCCCGGCAAGCGTCACGGTCGCGGCGAACCGGTCGGGAAGGCCGCTCTCGTTTCTTACCGCAATCCCGTTGAGGACGAGGTCCTGCCCCACCCGCTGGACGACCGTGTCCCTGACCTCCTCCACGACAGAACGCACCTTCTCCTCAGGCCAGGCATCGGAGACCTGCACCATGATCCCCGGCGGATGATAGAAGGTCTTCTCGTGCCGAAAGAGGACGAACTCTTCTCCGACCGGAACCGACCGTTCCCCCACGCCGACCTGCACGAGCCGGACCGGCGGCCGGGTCACCCCGCCGAGCAGGGTTTTCGTCTCGGGGTCGAGGTCCGGACAGGCTTCGATCTCCGCCTTCCCCGTGGCGAGTTTCATGGCAAAGGCAAGGCATGTAGGGTAGCCGCACTTCTTGCAGTTCGTCTTCGGAAGATGTTTGTAGATGTCGAGTGCTTTCATTGCCATGGAGTTCACACCCCGAGTGCCGTCTTGAGTTTCCCCACGGTCAGGGGATGGCGGACGCAGACGATCGACGCGCCGGCCACGATGGCGGAGTAGGCGGTGTAGAACTCCCATGCGACCGCCATCGCATCCTCTTCCTCCGGCGGGGCTTCCCGCACCTCGCGGACCGAGAGGGTGTCGGTGGAGGCGCAGATCATCGGCATCGCGAGGTCCGCGTCCCCGGAGAGGGCGGCGAGACGTATCCGCTCCATCACCGAGTAGGAGTACTCGAACCCGTAGCCGAGCGCCCCCGTGAATGGGTCGATCACGATCCTGTCCTGCGGCACGCCCATCTCCTGGAGGAGGATGTTCAACTGCTTGGCAAGGTTGATGTCGATGGGCGACTGGGCGATCACCGCATGACCGTATGCCAGCGCCGCTGCGGCGACGCTCCGGTAGCGGTCGGCTTCCGCGGTTCCGAGGAGGAGCCGTTCGCCCTCTCCCGCCTCTCCGCAGCGGCGGAAGACCTCGCTGTCGAGGTTCGGCTCGTTGCTCCCCTCGATGATCAGGGGCCGGGTCGTCGCCGCAAGCACCCGCTCCGTCGTCGCGGCGATCTCGGAAAATGCATCGAATCCACGCTGTTTTGTGCTGGTCAAGTTCAGCCGTACGAGATCCGCGCCGTAGGTGCGCTCCGCGGCCCGTGCCCACTCATCCGGGTTGTTCGCGAGGTCGCCCACATAGTCGCGGACCACCTGCGGCCAGAACCGGGGGTCGTCGCAGACTTCGAGCGCCACGAGGAACCTGCCCGGTTCTTCCCGGGAGAACGGCAGACCCCGTTCGCCTCCGATCACATAGGAGACCTCCCGGGTCCCTCCTTCAGCCCGCGTGGCGCCGAGACGCACCTCCCGGATCGCCGATCCGGGTTCATTGCTGTCTATCACGCGTCATTCCCTCCTAGATCAGCGACTTCATCGTGAGCGCGGGATGATCGACGCGTTCGAGGAATGCGACCAGGTCCTCGATTGTCGGTGCCGAGACCTCGTCTGCGATCTTCTCAAAGAGGTCCGTCATCCCCTGCCCGGCGAGTTTCTCCCGCAGCCGGTCTTCGAGTTCTTCTTTCAGGGAGGACGGCATCCAGACCACCCGCGTAATACCGTTCTCGGCCTGGAGGAACCGGTCGCTCAGGATGTAATTCTTCGATATGCCGATGAACCCCGGCGTCTGCGCACCTCCGCCAATCGTCCCGGCGAGCGTCGAAAAGGTCATTCCGAGCGGCGTATCCCCCGTATAGTCCCGGTTGACGATGAGAATTCCGTTCACCTCCGGGACGACGGCCGCGATGCATTCGAAGCATCCGCAGGCGGTCATCGGGTTCTCGACCATGCTGTAGAGGGAGATCCGGTCGACCTCGCCGTGGGACGCTTTCTTGACGAATCGGTTCACCCCCGCAAACTCCCCGTAGACGGCATCGACCACCTCTCCTTTCTCGACCGGCTGGTTCGCCCCGGCGGGAGTGATCTCGTAGGCGATCCGGGCGTCGAGCCAGGTGATCGCCCCGCAAAGCGCCGGCCGCTCCGGGGTGATGACGCAGACGTGGTTCGGTGCGAACGTCTGGCAGAGGGTGCAGGAGTAGAAGGTCCCAACATCCTCGTCCTTCATGCCGGCGATCCGCTCGTCCCGCGCTGCATAGGTCTCGCGTGCCTCCACGAGCATCTCCGTGACCTTTTGTTCGTCGGTGACCAGCGTCACCTGGACCGCATCGATGTGATCCGGGAACTCCATCCTGAATTTGTGGGCGAGCAGCGTCCCGAGGTCCCGGATCTTGACGCCTTTTGCCACCGCCTCTTTCGAGAGCCGCACCCAGATGAGGTCCCGCTGCGCAACGTGCCAGGACCCCTCGCCGTAGTTGATGAAGTTATGGATCCGCCGCTCAAGCACCGGCTCGTAGTCCTTCTTCATCCTCGCGCCGGCGACGTCCACCAGGATCGCGAGCGGGAGGGCGGTGCCTTCCGGAACGTCGTCCACGTCGGGCCCGACGACGGTGACCGCATCGTCCTCGACCTCCTCCTTGGGCCGCATCCGGAGGAGCTCGAAGGCGGGGGTCCTGCTGCCGCCGAACTCCACGTACATCTCCTCCTTGCGGATGCTCTTCCCCTCGAACGCGGGCGAGCAGGCCATGGGGATCGGGATCGCCGTGACCGTGACCCGGATCCCGCGGAGGTCCATCCCGGTCCGGACCGCATCGGCGGGAGCGACCGGTACCCATTCCCCTCCCCCGTAGCCATCGCCGGCCGCGAGGATCGGTATCCCGAGTATCCTCAGGGCATCGACAAACGCAACCTCTTCGTCGGTGAGGCCGGGGAACGCGATCACGAACGCCTTCGCCCGCTCCGCGGCGTATCTGAGCAGGGAGTGAACGTCTCCCGGCTGCACCCCGCCGAACATCATCGCGATTCGGGCGACGGCGTCGGCGAAATGGATGCCGCGGGCGCTGTGCGGTCCGAGCGGTACCAGACGGTAATCCAGCCCCAGGCGGACGCCGGCGCCGGAGAGCGCCTCCACGACCCCGCCGGCAAGGAAGGTGAGCAGAGACTTCTCCTGCATCTCCCGGCAGATCGCCGCTACAGCATCGGAGCTCTCCGGCGTCCCGACGAGGAGGCCGAGACCGGTGATACTCCCGTCGACCAGGGTGTAGCCGAGCCCACGGAGAACCGCGTCCGGGATGAACCCGGTGTAAGGGCTCGCGACACCGCTTTCGCCGGCCATCAGGCATTCGCAGGCGACGAGGAGGTTGTTGCCGGACTGTCCGTATGCTTCGCGTGCTCCGTCCGCATCACGCACGGCAATCCCGGTGACGGCGTAGGTCACGGGAAGGGCGTACGCCGTCTCGGCGTAGGCGAGCTTCCCGGCGAGTGCCTGCATCCTCGCGTCGAGATCGGTGCGGCCGCGTTCTATTGTCGCATCCAGAGAGTCCATGAGTCTGTTGTTCATGGTGCCTTCAGTTGAAGATGCTCTTTGCAGGGGTATAAAACATTGTTTCCTGACAGGTGGGAACAGCGCGATTCCCGGGTCTCTCCGACCTAAAGCCGCGCCTGCCGTGGCGGCGCCTCCCGGCTGGCCGCTGCAGGACACGGCCGGCCGGAATTTCCCATCGACTCCGAAAGATAATTACCGATTCTACCCAATTGTCTGTGTAGATCTCCTGCCGGATGCAAGTCCGGAAAACCTGTGGAGCAGCACCTATGAACGAGTACCAGGATAAGTTCAGCAGGATCATCGATCTCCTCAAAGACCATTCGCCGCGGGGTCTCTCTATATCTGCACTCGCCCGCGAACTCGGGATGAACCGGGCCACCGTCTCCAAGTATCTCGAGGTACTCCAGTCGAGCGGAGACGTGAGCATGCAGCGGTTCGGGAGATCGAAGTTATACACCCCGGCACCGCGGGTCCCGCTCTCGGAGCTCTTTGACCGCCTCTCGAACGCGATCGTTATCCTGGACGCGGATCTCCATATTCTTATGGTGAATACGAGTTTCATCAAGACTCTCGGCATTCACCGCGAGAGAAACGTCATAGGCGTCCCTCTCTTCGACCTGAACCTCCGTATCTTCTCGGACCCGGCCATCATGCGGAATATCGAGAGGGTCTGGCAGTCCGGGACCTACCTCTCCGACATGCAGTATATCGAGGACAGCACGAATCACATATACCACATCGAGTTTGCCCCGACCGTCTCTCATGTGGGAAAGCCGGGGATCATGATCAGCCTGCAGGACATCACGGCCTGGAAGAACACCGAGACAGCACTGAAGAACTCGGAGAAGAAGATCCGGACGATCTTTGAGACTGTTCCCAGCGGGATCATTTTCTTTACGGCCGAGGGGGTCGTTCTCAACGCGAATCGTGCATCCCTGGATATTCTCGGCCTGAAGAAGATCCAGGAACTGGCGAATGGGAACATCTTCGAGATCGCCTGTTACAAGGGAAAGATC
>NZ_DANC01000003.1:0-116884 GCF_002499755.1 Methanoculleus sp. UBA291
CAGATGCTGCTCGGCAACCTGGGCAGGCCGGGAAGCGGTGTGAACCCGCTCCGCGACCAGAACAACATGCAGGGCGCCTGCGACATGGGAGCCCTTCCAGACGTCTACTCCGGTTACCAGAAGGTCACCGATGAAGCGGCCCGAAAGAAGTTCATGGACGCCTGGGGCGTCGATATCGCCGAAGGCGAAGTCGGCTATACCGTCACCGAACTGATGAACGTCCTCGCCGACAACCCCGGCGAGATCAAGGGGCTCTACATCATGGGCGAGAACCCGATGCTCTCCTGCCCGGACCTCCACCACGTCGAGAAGGGCCTTCGGAACGTCGAGTTCATGGTCGTGCAGGACATCTTCATGACCGAGACCGCCGAGCGCGCCGACATCGTCCTCCCCGCTGCCTGCTACGCCGAGAAAGACGGCACCCAGACGAACACCGAACGGCGTGTCCAGCGCTGGAGGAAGGCCCAGGAACCTCCGGGTGAAGTGAAGGAAGACTGGCAGATCATCTGCGAACTCGGCGCGAAGATGGGCTACGCAGAGCAGTTCGCCTACAAGAACCCCGAAGAGGTCTTCAACGAGATCGCCGCCGTCACGCCGTCCTACCACGGCATGTCCTACGAGCGGCTCGACCCGGACGGCCTGCAGTGGCCCTGCCCAACCGAAGAGCACCCGGGGACCCCGATCCTCCACCGGGAGTGGTTCTCCAACCCCGACGGTCTCGGCATCTTCGCCCCGATCGAGTGGAAACCTCCGGCGGAGGTCCCCGATGCCGAGTATCCGTTCGTGCTCACCACGGGGGGGGTCATCTGGCAGTGGCAGACCGGCACCATGACCCGCCGGTCATGGGACCTTGAGAGGGAGGCTCCCACGGGCTGGATTGAGATCAACCCCGAGGACGCACAGGCGCTCGGGATCAAAAATAAGGAAATGGTCCGGGCAAGCACCCGCCGTGGGTCCGTCGACGTTCCCGCAAAGGTGACCCCCGACATCATGAAGGGCGTCATGTTCATGCCGTTCCACTATCGGGAGTGTGCGGCGAACATCCTGACAAACAACGCGCTCGACCCTATCGCCAAGATCCCCGAGTATAAGGCCTGCGCCGTGAAGGTTGAGAAGATCAAGGAGGCGTGAATAATGGCAGGAAAAGGCGATTTACTCTATGCGTGGACGACGGACGAGGGCCTCCGGGAAAAAGCGGAGACAGGCGGGGCGGTCACTGCTCTGCTGCGCCACGCCCTCGAGAGTGGTATGGTCGACGGAGTCTTTGCGGTCCGGAAAGGAGCGGATGTCTACGACGCGGTGCCGGCCCTGATCACGGACCCGGCCGAGATAGGGGGGATTGCCGGTTCGCTCCACTGCGGCACCCTGCTCCTCCCCAAACAGATGCGGCGATGTCTCCTTGCTCCCGATCCGGCTATGCGGATCGCCACCGTCCTGAAGGGCTGCGATGTCAAGGCGATCTACGAGATGGCCAAGCGCAGCCAGGTCAACCTGGACAACATCATCGTGATCGGCCTCAACTGCGGCGGCACCATCCGGCCGGAGACGGCGCGGATCATCGTCCGGGAAAGACTCGGTCTTGATCCCGACGATGTTGTCAAGGAGGAGATCGACAAAGGGAAGTTCATCGTTAAGACAAAAGACGGCCATCATGCCTCGATTTCGATCGACGAACTTGAAGAGGGCTCGGAGGACCTCCTCGGGAACGAGGGGCTCGGCCGCCGGTCCAACTGCCGCCGCTGCGAGATCAAGATCCCGCGCCAGGCGGACCTCGCCTGCGGCAACTGGGGCGTTATCGGTGATTTGGCCGGTAACGCCACTTTCGTCGAGGTCTGCTCCGAGAAGGGCGCGAACCTCCTCAACGGTGCTGTTGCGGCCGGGGCCGTCGCCACCGAGCCCGCAAACCCGAAGGGCATCGAGATCCGCGGCAAGGTCGAGAACGCGATGTTGAAACTCGGCGATAAGTGGCGGGCGCGCTACTTCGGGGCGCTCGGTGAGGGTACGGAACGCTTGAACCGGATCCGTGAGCAGACGAGCCGGTGCATCAAGTGCTATGCCTGCGTCGAGAACTGCCCGATCTGCTACTGCATCGACTGCAGTACGAAAAAGGACTACCTGGTCGAACCGGGTGTGATCCCGCCGCCTTTCATGTTCCACCTGATCCGGTTCGCGCATATCTCCGACTCCTGCGTCAACTGCGGCCAATGTGAGGAACTCTGCCCCGTGGAGATAGCAAACTCGGTTTTTCTCCACGCCATCCAGACCGATCTCGAGAGACTCTTTGGGTTCCACCCGGGAGCGGATATGACCCCGCCGGTGCTTGCGCTCGTCGAGGAAAGTGCGGAGCGTGACCGGCTCGTCTCCACCGGAAGCGATCAGATCTTTGATATCTTTAAATAACGCCGTTCCGAAGGATCGTCGTTCGAGCACCGTGAGGTGCGTTTCCGCCGTTCCGAAGGATCGTCGTTCGAGCACCGTGCGATGTAGGTCGTGTGTGGGGTGCGGGGCCGGGGTCTCTCCGCCGCTCCCCTGGCGCGGTCCCGGCCCCGCTCCCCCATACGGCTGTGGAGTGCGACACCCATACACCGCTGGCCACAGAGACCCGACAACGTCCCTGGTTCCTCGGATATCGCCGGAGAGCACCATACGGACCTCTTCAGGTGCGGGTTTGCGGCCAAGGTCCTCCCTGCAGTCTCGCCTCCTCCGGCTTCTCAAAACGCGCAGGTGTCCTCCAACTATTTCCCCGGGTCGTCTGTTGCCCCGACGCGAGTATACGCGAAAATCCGGAGACCTGCGCGCCCGCCCCCGTGCACCCGCTCAAATACTCTCCAGAAGCCCACCTGTATTCCGCGTAACTTCAAAGGGATGGATGAAACCACGATTTATCGACTCCTCTCGTTTAACGACAGAAATTAACTTACGACAGGGATAAACGCTTTAATTTAGATTGCGCACTCCGTGCGCCACTATCATTTCGAAACCTATTAATAGCACTCTCAGTTTACTGATTAATTAGACCTATACACTCTGATTACTTGATGGTATAGGTAGGACGTTTAGAGAGGTGTATGAAAAATGGTGTTCCATCCTCCAGTTGCTATCGTAGCAAAAGCGGGTGATTCTGGAAAGTATAAAGTCGGACTACCCGTCTGGAACATGATCCTCCGTGGTATCATGTCCGGGGCTTACATCGCTATGGGTGGTGCCCTGGCAACGGTCTGTTCCACCGGTATCATGGCATCCGACGCTGCGATGCGGTTCGGTTTTGCAAGTCCGGGTGTCGCCCAGCTCGTTCTGGGTGCCGTCTTCCCTGTGGGGCTTATCATCACGGTCCTGACCGGTGCCGAGCTCTTCACCGGTGACGCGATGCTCGCCCCCATGGCAGCGTTCATCCACAAGGTCAGCTGGGCAGGCGTGCTCAACCTCTGGCTCTGGGTGTATATTGGAAACTTAATCGGGTCGTTAATCTTTGCGTATATCATGGCATACGGCCCGTGTGTCAGTTTCGACGCCGCCGGAAACGCAACGCTCACGGCGTTCGGTCTACGCGCAATAAGTATCGCGACGGCAAAGACGAGTTACGTCGGCGGTATGGCGCTGTGGTCGGTCTTCCTCAAAGGAATCGCCTGTAACTGGCTCGTCAACCTCGCCATCCTGCTCGGTATCTGTGCCGACGATGCGATCGGTAAGATTGCCGGTATCTGGTTCCCGATCTTCGCCTTCGTTGCCAGCGGGTTTGAGCACAGCGTTGCGAATATGTACTTCATCCCCACGGGTCTCCTCTGCACGGGTCTTGACCCCTCGAAGGCAGTCGATACGCTCACCTGGACGACCATGTGGACCAGCAACATCATTCCGGTCACGATCGGCAATATCGTCGGTGGTCTGCTCTTCGTAGGTATCCTTTACTGGGTCGCGTTCAGAAAGGAAATTGCAGCCCTCAAGTAAACCTGATTGACGATGCAGATCGGAAATATTAAAGTGAGGGTGACGGTCGTTACACTGGCCGTCTTCCTCTTTTTTATGGTCCTGATCGCAGTATACGTCCTTGCTACCGGGGACGTATCCGCGCTGATCTGGAGCGTTCCTGCGGCTGTCATGCTGATCCTCATACCGCTTGCACTTAACTACATGAGCCAGAAGCAGTATGCATCACTGGTGCCGACCTACGAAGCGGAAGCAAGAACCGTCCGGATACGGGAGATCAACCTGAACATGCTCGGGACACCGGTGCGTGTGAAAGGAGTCGTGGAGCGGACGTATTACCAGTTCCTCAACCGCCCGCAGTATCTCGTCGCCGACCGGACAGGCGAGATCTCGGTCAAGATGTTCACCTCCCCCTTAGAAGATGTGCAGAAGGGGGATGTAGTCGAGGTGCTCGGCGTCATCGTCAAGCGCTATATCCTGACCGGGGACGCGGTCATCAATTGTGTATCTATACGAAAAATAGAGAACGTTCAGCAATCCTGACGCCTTCGTGCGTCAAGCAATTCAGTGAAGGGACGGTTGACATCGGATAGCATCCTGCCAACATCACCTTCGCGCGTTGCCCTTAAAACGCCGTGTCAAGCCCGTCATCTATCGATTTTGCCCCTGGCTTTCTATTGAGGTACTCGATATACTCCTCAAAGAGATGGATCCGGGTGCTCACCGGAAACGGGATCCCTATTGTGCTGATGACCGCCTCTCCCGGCTCAAGCGTCTGAATCTCGGTGTCCAGGCGTGAAAGGTCCTGTTTTGCGCTGCTTGCGATGGTGTCGCGGTCCCCCCGGTCGGAGAGCCCCATCACCACGAAGGTGTTAATCTGGGCCAGAACCCGGGCATCGATATTCTTCGGCTGCTGGGTGACCACACAGAGCCCCACACCGAACTTCCTCCCCTCCATCGCGGCTTCCCGAAAGATCTGGGTGCTCCCCGGCCCCGACCCAAGAACCCGTTGCGCCTCCTCGATGGTGATCAGCACCTGTCTTGGTTCCTCTTCGCCCCCGGCCCCTTCTCCCTGGTGGTTGCGCATAATCTTGCGCGTTATGATGGAGAGCACGAAGAGTTCGCTCTGTTCGCTCATCCCCGGGATATCGATCAGGACGACCTTGTTCTCGTGGAGTTTCTGGAGGATATCGGGGATCGAGGAGCCGCTCTGCCGGAGGAACCCCCTGTTCCGGTTGAGCATGCCGGTGATGCGCCGTTGCATGACCGAGAGCGTGCTCGGCGCGAAGTTCTTTACGTCGCGGGCAATCCGGGGGTGCCGCCCGCTGTAGGTCCCGGCGTCAAAGGTTGCAAAGTCGGTGTTCTGGAAGAAGTCGATCACGTCGGAGCCCGGCGTGCTCTCGAGCATCTCCACCACCTCGCGCTGGGGCGGGGAGTGTTCGTAGAGCAGGAGGAGATCGGGCGCCCGGAAGTCGTTGTAATCCAGGTAGAGCTGGTCCAGGTGGTACCTCTTCCGGAACTGCTCCGACCGTGTGGAAAAGACGGAGAGCCCGTCCCTGCCGGCCTGGTAGTGCAGGAGCCCCCGGGTGTCCTTGCCGCTCGACGACCGCCCGCCGGCCACGTACTCGCCGTGCGGGTCGACGATGAGCAGCCCGAACTCGCGTGCCCGCATACAGGATGCACAGAAGACCTTCATGAAGTTGCTCTTTCCCATGCCGGTCGTGGCAAAGACTCCCATATGCTGCCGCATCACCGCCGCGTGGAGCGCCACTTTCACGTCCTGCAGTACGCCCTGACCGGTCTTCATCACTCCGACCTCGATCTCGCCCATCACCTGCCGCAGGAACGCAAAGTCGCCGGCCTGCGGCCGCTCCACACGGGAAAATTTCGCAGGGATCGTCCGGGGTTTGCGGAAGGCGCCGTCTTTGCTCACGTAACCGAGGGGGATCGCCTCCACGAGGATGAAGACGTCCTCGTCGATATTGTAGAAGTGCTCGGTATGGGGGCGGGTGTCCCACTTCGGGTCGGAGAAGTTACAGTCGTGGAGCAGGTCGCTTATTTTGGCAAAGAACGTCAATCCTTTGACGTGATCGGTGATCTTCAGGATGTCCCCGAGGTAGAGTTCTTCGTCGTGAGGAACGGCAAACCGGTAATTGAGCACCCGGTCCCCGATCAGGCGGTATTTCGAGGCGTCGTCGCCGTCAATATCGGTCAAATTCATCGTGGTAGTCTCCAAAGATGCTGATGTAATCGGCAAGGCTCATCCCGAGCCGGTCCATGCCCCGGAGTATGTCCTGACGGACCTGGCCGATTGTATCCTTTCCGATCCTGGTGGTGAGGTGGGCGTCGAGGAGCGGGTAGGGGTAGCCCGTGACCCTGCCGTCGTCGGCAAAGGACGCAAGCGCGGAGAAGACCTCTTCGACCAGGTCCTGGCTGTAATACTTGGGAATCTCCACCTTGAAAGCCCGCTGCGCCCGCGGGTGCAGCCGCGCTACATACTGCTCGCCCCGCTGCTTCCAGAGGTGCGTCTCCTCCCGGTCGAGAAGGCCTTTTGCGGCGGAGACGCAGAGGTACCAGGGTTCGGGAACCTCGAGGTCGCGGGCAAGCCCTTCCGCCGCCGGGACGATCGGGTGCCCGCCCCCCCAGGTGAGCGACGTCCGTTTCGTCACGGCGGCGACGAGCACTCCCCGGAGGTTGCAGAGATTCAAGAGTCCCTCGATGACCTCGTCGTGGCTTGCGTGGCGGACCTGGAGCGTGCCGTCAAGCACGATGAGGTCGCCGGCGTCGAGTTCCGCGGCCATCTCCGTCGCCGCCCAGTACTCGAGGGTATCCCGCATGACGGCGGCGTTCCGGACCGGATCGTCGTGGTCGAGGTGCACCTTCGGGGGAGCGTGAAAGCAGTCGTGGAAGAGCGCGTCGAAGTCTTCGTTTCCGTTCCCGGGGTTGACGGTGACGACGTGCAGGGGTGTTGTCCGGCGGCAGATGCGTGAGGTGCCGGCATATGAACTGACCGCAGCCCGGACGGCCGCAACGGCAAAACTGCCTGCATCGAGGACGATGGCGTTGCTCCCGTCCACCGCACAGACCACACCGTCGAACTCGGGCCGGCAGCGGTGGTATGACGACGCATCAAAACCGCTGCACGCCGTGAACTGCCCGGAAAGGTCGTCCGGAGCCGCATCCCGGATCTTTCCTGCAACCCGCCGGATCGCATCCCGGTAAAGGGCCTTCTGGTCCATCACTCGCACTCCCTGACCTGGCTTGCCTGGTCCGCCCCCATCTCGACCATGAGCGTCGTCGAGAACTCATCCTGAACCTCGGTGATGTGGGAGATCAGGATAATCTGGGGGAAATGGGCCTCCTGTGTCCTGAGTGCGCAGAGCAGGTTGTTCCGCCGCCCTTCGTCCTGGCTCCCGAAGATCTCGTCGAAGATCAGGAACGTGGAATCATGCACCTCGTTCACTTCGGCAAGGAACCTGGAGAGGGCGATCCGGAGGGCGATGGCGATGTCGTCCTGTTCGCCGCCGCTGAACCGGTCGGCCGGATAGTCGTCTCCCAGGTCGTGGACGAGGACGGTGAAATCGTCGTCGAGCATCACGGTGCCGTAGCGTCCGTCGGTGATCTCGGCGAGCACCCTTCCTGCCTCCTCCTCGATCCGGTCCCTGATCACCTGCAGCAGGTAGTCCGTGTAGTCCTTGATGAGCGACCGGGTCAGTTTCAGGCGCCCGATCTCCAGGGTGAGAGCCTCCTGCTGTCTGGCAAGGTCCTCCGCCCGGGCAAGTTTCCCGGTCTCGGCCTCGATATCCGCTTTCAGGCCGGTTATCCCGGCGGCGATCGCGTACCTCCGCTCCCGTGCCGCCATAATCTCCCGCTCGCAATCCGCGAGTGCCTCCTCCGCCGCCGCGACCATCCGTTCGTCAAAACCAAGGTCGACGATAGCCGCTCTGACCCGGGCGAGTTCGGCCTCCCGGTTCGCGAGAAGGGTCTTCCTGGCTTCCAGCGCATCGAGGAGCCGCGGAACCTCTTCGAGACGAACCCGGAGTTCAAGCGCTTTCCGGTGCGCCGCTTCGGCGCGGCTGCACTCCTCGGTGCAGCGCGCGAAGCGTTCCGGATCGAACGAGAGGCGGATGAGTTCGCCTTTCGCGGATTCCTGCCTCTCCCGGAGTTTTTCGCTCCTTGCAAGAACCGTCTTCTGTTCTTCTTCCAGCGCCGGCCGCCGCAGGAGTCGGGCCTGCGCCTCCGTGTAGGCCCGGAATGCCTCCTCAAGCGCCTGTGCTTCCGCATCAAGGCGCTGAAGGACCTCCTGATCGAACCCGAGTCGGGAGACCTTCGCCTCAATCTTCTCTTTGCGGGCGAGGTAGCCCTCGACGTCGACGATGAGCCGCTGCCGCTCCTCCTGGAGGACCGGGAGGCGGCTGCACTCGCCCCGGAGGGTATCTGCCGTCGCCCGCTTCTCCGCGAGATCCCTGATCCGCTCCTTGAGGGCGGTATGCGCTGCCGGGTCGTAGCCGTCCATGCCGAGCGCCTGTATCGCGTCACGGTGCTCCCCGGCCTCTGCCCGCCACCGCTGCACGGCGCTCGCGCTCTGCTCGTGTCGGGATACATACAGCGCGTGCTGCTCTTTTAAGCGCTGGTACTCGGTGCGCTGCCGGTGCAGGTCCTGCAGGGCGGCGATGAGGCTCTCGCGGTCGGCGGTCGCCTTCGTGTACTCCTGTTCGAGGTCTGCAAGCGCGGCCTGCATCGACGCGGCAGCAGCCGTAAGGTCGCCGACCAGTTCCTCATAGTGTTCGCCGAGGCTCTGGTGGCATGTGGGGCAGGACCCTTCCGGACCCGCAGCGATGATCTCCGCCCGGTGTTCGGCCGTCCGCCGGATCTCTTCGCGGAGTGCCTCCCGGCGTTCGGCGCAGGCACTGATCCGCGAGGTCAGGGAGTCTTTCCGACTCTCCGCGGACTCGATCTTCTCATCGATGGCGTCCATCCCGGCGAGGCGCCGGGCAAGGTCGGCGATCTTACTTTCGAGCAGGCTCATCTCTTCGGATGCGGTGCGGACCTCCTTCAGGCACCGCTCTTCCTGCCGGGCCTTCTCCAGAGCCGCATGGAACGCCTCTTCCCGGTCCCGGAGGGCGTCGAGGCTGCCGATCTCCGTTTCGAGCGCACGAAGGCGCCGTATCTTTTCTTCGATCCCTTCGATCTCGACCCGGTTCTCCCGAACGCGCCGCTCCGTCTGGGCGAATCGTTCGTCCATGCGGGCAAGTTCTTCCCGGAGAGCGTCGTACTCCGGCTGGAGGGCCTTCATAGCCGCGATACGGTCCCGGAGGGTCTGCCGCTCCACGACCTTCCGGGCACGGTCGTCAGCCGTCTTTTCGGCATCTGCAAGTGCGGCGAGTTCTGCTTCGATCTTCGCGCGACGCTCGTCGTACTCCCGGACCTGCTCGTCCACGGTCTTCACTTCGAGGGTCAGGCGGTCCGAGGCGGCCTTCTCCTCCGTCATCGCGGCAACCTCCGCCTTCAGGGGTTCGTAGCGCCCGGCGAGAGGCCTGAGTTCGTCGAGTTCGGCCTGCAGGTTCCTGCGCTCTGCGACCTCCGCCTCCCTCTCCCGGCATTCGCTTTGGAGCCGTGCGATCTCGCCCGTGAGCCCCTCGTCTTCCCGCGCGAGGTTCAGGTACCGGTCGCGGACGGCGAGCAGCCGGTCGCGCTCCGCCCGGGCACGTTCGAGCGCCTCCCCGGCTTTTCTCTCGGCGTCGCCCGCTCGCTCCGCCTCTTCGTCTGCACCGGCGAGATCGGCGCGGAGCGCCGAAATCCGGTCGCGGACGGCGTCGGCATCCACCTCCCGAATGCGGCCGGAGAGTTCCAGAGCGGCGCTTTCCCGGGCATCGATGACCTGTTTGAGGTCTTCCATACTGTCCTTCTTGAGGTAATCGATGCCGAGCACCTGCATGAACCAGTCCTTCCGGGACCCGGCCCTGCTCTCAAGCAGGGTCATGAGTTCCTTCTGCCCGGCGTAGATGGTGTTCCGGAAGTCGCCCGGACCCATGCCGACGATCCGCTGCACCTCCTCTCCCACCTTCTGGACGCTGCTTGCAAGAAGTTTCTGGTTCAGGTAGAGTTTTGCTTCGTGGAGGGTCGAGGAAGGGCGCCGCTTGAACCGGCGGACGACAGCGTACTCGTTGCCGCCGACCAGGAAGTCCAGGCGTACCTCACAGACGTCCTGTGGACCCGCAAAGGAACTGACGATGTAGTTTCCGTCGAGCCCGGTCCCCTGGAGCCCGTAGAGCGCGAAGAGAATGGCGTTCACGATGCTGCTCTTGCCGGTCCCGTTGTTTCCGACGATGCCCGTGATCCCGTCCTGAAAAGTAATCTCCTGGTCGCGAAACCGCTTGAAGTTCCGCATCCGGAGTTTATTCAGCAGCACTCTCTCCCTCTCTATGGCGTGCGATGACCGACCGGAGGACTGCCGTCCCGGTCTTCTTCACGAACTCCTCTTCGCCGGGTGCGAGGTGCTCCCTCTCCACAAAACGCTCGAATTCACCGATATAGTCCACACCGACAAGCGAGTCTTCATAAAAGATCCGGGACGGAGCGTCGACGGCAATCACCTGCAGCTTGAGGTTCAGCGCCCGGCTCCTGACCTCCGAGAGGGCCTTCTGGTCGAGCGCGCGGAGTGTCTCGCGGCGTATCCCGTCGAGCGTGACCTGGCAGATCTGTCGGTCGATCCCGGTTTTATCGGCCGCGTCAAGGATGCCGTCCATGACCTCCCGGGCCGAGAGCCCGTCGCAGTTGATCCGGCCGAGGCTGATCATGGGGGTATGCGGGAGGTCGATATGTTCGACCTCTCCGGAAGCGAGGTCCACGGCGAGGCCGCCTTTGGTCTCTGCGATCTCGCCGTAGTTGCAGTATTCAAGAGACCCGCTGTACCAGGCGTTGTCGGCGACCTGCACCTGGCCGTGGTAGTGGCCGAGTGCGATGTAGTCGAACCGGTCGGAGAGGATCGTCGCGTCCAGTTCATGTTCGGCGACGGTGTGCAGCCGCTTATCCGAGAGAATGCTCGCGAGGCCGTGGGTGACGAGAACGTTTGTGCCGGGAGAGTATGCGATCTCCTCGAACGCCGTGCGGTATCCTTCGGGGAGGAGCATATTCGGTATCAGGTGAAATACGACATCGTCCAGTTCGACCCGCCTGTAGCGGTTGTGGTGGGCGACGTAGAGGTCGTTTGTGCGGTAGCCGCTTCGCTCGAGCACCTCGAATGGTGAGGCCGTGTACCGGGTCTTGGCCATGCTGTGGTTTCCCGCGATCACGAGCACCGGTATCCCTGCGTCCCGGAGGCGGGAGAGAGCGTCGAGCACCGTCGTGTAGGCGCGGGTCTTCGGCTTGACCTGGTGGAAGAGGTCGCCCGCGTGGACGAGCGCATCGGGGTGAAGGTCGATGATCCGGTCGACGGCGGCAAGGAAGTTGTCGTAGACGAGATGTTCGCGCAGGTTCATCCCGGTCTCCGGATCTACGCGGTTAAAAGCCGATAACCCGAGATGCGTGTCTGCTATGTGGACGATCTTCATGCTCCATTACTCTCCATGTCCCCCGTGCATAAATGCCTGATCTCCGTGGCGTGAAAGTGTCCGGTGCCGTCCCGGCGCCCATAATACGCTTAATCTAATATATCCTCACTGATATTTGTATGGTGATCTTTTGTCAAAAAGGGCCGTAGATGCAGTTTTTCAGGCACTCTTTATCCTCTCCGACATCCGGTTCCTGCTTCGGGAGACCGCTCCGGGGCATGACCTCGATGAAACGCAGAAAGCACGTGCTGCAGCCTCCCTTGAGAACGTGAAGCGGCAGATTGCAATCATCGAGGAGGAGTTGATCCGGTGAAATGCGCGGCCGATATCGATGTCCGCGACGTCGAGGAGATGTACATCAACATCGACCCGATCCAGGCGGGTGGGCGGCTCACTCTTGAAGCCATGAAAGCGGCAATTGCTTTCGGCGACGGCTACTCGGTCTGTGACAACTGTCGAAACCCTCCCCGGCTCGACTACATCCGAAACCCCCCCATTGCACAGTTTCACGCCGACCTCGCCGCGTGGCTGAATATGGACACGGCGCGTGTGGTCCCCGGGGCGCGCCGGGGGTTTCAGGCGGTCGCGAGCACCCTCGTCTCGAAAGGCGACCCGGTCATCCTCACGTCGCTTGCCCACTACACCGAGTTTATGGCGGTTGAGGAGGCGGGGGGGGTTCCGCGGGAGATCCCGAAGGACGCAGCGAACCACATCACCCCCGACGCCGTCGCGGAGAAGATCGAGGCGGTGATCCGGGAGTTCTCGAAGACACCGCCCCTGCTCTTCGTCGACCACGTCGACTACCAGTATGGGAACGTCCACGACGTCGCGGGCATCGCGAAGGTCGCCCACCAGTACGACGTCCCGGTCCTCGTCAACGGGGCCTACACGGTCGGGGTCCTGCCGGTCGACGGTAAAGCGCTCGGCGCCGACTTCGTGGTCGGGTCGGGGCACAAGAGCATGGCGGCCCCGGCGCCCTCCGGCGTCCTTGCGACGACGAATGAGCACGCGGCGAAAGTCTTCCGGACGACGCAGGCAAAGGGGGACGTGACGGGCAGGACGTTCGGACTAAAGGAGGTTGAGATGATGGGCTGCACCTTGATGGGCGTCACCGTCGTCGGGATGATGGCCTCGTTTCCCCATGTCCGGGAGCGGGTGCAGCACTGGGAGACCGAGGTGGCGCACTCGCAGTCGGTCGTTGACGCCCTCCTCTCCGTCGAGGGGACGAAGGTTCTCTCGGACTGCCCGAGGCAGCACACCCTGACCCGGATAGACACCCGCGGTTCGTTCGATACGGTGGCGCAGCATCACAAAAAACGCGGCTACTTTCTTTCAAGCGACTTGAAAAAGCGAGGAATCACCGGTGTCATCCCCGGCTCCACGAAGGTCTGGAAGTTTAACACTTTCGGGCTGACCGCAAAGCAGATCCGGCATGTCGGGGAATCGTTTGTCGAGGTTGCCCGGGAGAATGGGCTGAATATTCTCTGAAAATTCTCGGATTTTTTTGGGCGAGTGCGTGCAGGCCGGAGCAAGCCACGGTCTCACGCTCGATGATTTCCTTGCGGACGGTAGTTGGCCTCTAACTTCGGAATCCGCGTATAACCTGGAGTAAGGAGAATGGGCGTCCTGCGAGTCACACCCTCCATGGCTTTTCATCTAAAGTGCATTTCCGATTGAGGAGCCCCTTACCTTTCCTCCTCAATTACCCCGTTCTTTGCGCGGTACCGCCGCACCGTCCCCACCGCCCGTGCCGCGAGGCTCTCCACGTCGATCTCCTCTTCTATCGCCGTGATCGTCGCCGCGGGCGCAGCCGTCGAGGGATAGCGGGGGGCGACCGTGCATTCGACACTTCCCGGCCGGGCCTCGAACGTCCCGATGGCGCGGGCGCGCTCGACGATCTCCGCCTTGTCGGACCCGATGAGCGGCCGGAGCACCGGAACGGAAGCCGCCGTGGCGATCACCGTCATGTTCGCGAGCGTCTGGGACGCCACCTGCCCCAGGTTATCGCCGTTGACGAGCGCGGAGATGCCCCGTTCTTTCGCGAGGATGCTTGCCACCCGGAGCATGAACCGCTTGCAGAGGATGCACCGGTAGCGGGGCTCTTTCAACGCCGTGATCACCTCAAAGAACGGCTCCATATCCACGACGAGGAGGTCGAGGGGGTGCCCTGGAATCCAGCCGGAGAGCCGGGCATGGTTCTGCAGGACGTTCTTTTCCACATCCGCACCCCCGTACCGCCCGCTTTGCATGTGGACGTGCACCATCCGGCACCCCCGGCGCATCATCAGCCACGACGCAACGGGCGAGTCGATGCCGGCCGAGAGCAGGGTCATCACTTCTCCCTGTGTCCCGTAGGGGAGCCCGCCCGGTCCGCGGATCTTCTCATCGCAGACGAGACCGCCGAATTTCCGGGCTTCCACGAAGATCTCGTAGTCGGGCGCCGTCAGGTCGACCCTCGCCTCCGGCACCCGGTCGAGAACGGCCGAGCCGACCGCCGCCGCCAGTTCTTGACTGTTGAATCCCTCGACGCCCGACCGCCGCGCCCTGACCGCAAACGACATCCCCGATCGGAGGCGCCGCTCTGCGTGCTCGACGGCGGCGGCCGCGATGCCGGCGATATCGGCCGTCGTCACCGTACAGACGCTGGCGCTCACCACCCCGAAGGTTCTTGCGGCCGTTACAGCGATCCGCCGCGGCTCGTCGCCGAAGATAAGGACCCGTTCCCGGTGGATCTCGATACCGGGTTTGAGTCCTTCGGCCTCCAGCGCGAGCCGGATGTTTTCGGTCATTGTCGCTGTGAACCGCCGTTTCACCCGCTCGCTCTTGAGGAAGATCTCGCCGTACCCGATCATCACCGCTTCCATGAATCCTTATCCCTCTCCCGGCCGCGTCGGGCCGGATCGGTATCGACCCTGGTGCCGGTCGCCCGGATACCCGAGGGCGCGACTGAAATGGGCCCGCAAGATTCGTGGAATGTCTCAAGCCCGAAATATCCCACCATCTGCTCTTCTTATGCTCGCTCGTCATAGATGAATCTTCGCGGGACCGTGACAATCCGGGTTCCCTGCGCGAAGAGCAAATGGTTTTTAACAGAGCACTCAGAATGTGTACAGAACATGGCGAAGAAAGCGAGTGCCAAACAGGCAGAACCCCTGAAACTCTTCTATATTTTTTATAATCAGGAGCGCTGGGACAACTGGATTACAACGCTTGAGGGCGCAAGTTTCGAGCCCGCCGAAGGCGAAGAGGTATCCGAAGGCGAGCAGATGCTCTACAATTTCAGCGAGGACATCACGCTCTCGGTCTTGAAGATCATCCGCCTCTACCAGAACGGCCGGTTCACGAAGGAGGAAGCCACGGAGAAACTCGATGACGTGGAGTTGATTGTCATGACCGGGCTTCCTGAGGGAGACCTTGAGGAGATCGTCGGGTCGCTCCAGCTCTCCTTGCTGGTGCTCTTCACCGCCTGCCGGAAGTACCTCGAGGGCGAGTTCGACAAGGACATCAAGGCGCTCGTGAAGAAGGGCCGGGATCTTGACGAGGAGAACCTTGAGGAGGTGCTCGAGGTTGCGGCGAATATCGGTGCCGCCGTGATCGACGGCG
This sequence comes from Methanoculleus sp. UBA291, assembly GCF_002499755.1. Lineage (NCBI taxonomy): Archaea > Methanobacteriati > Methanobacteriota > Methanomicrobia > Methanomicrobiales > Methanomicrobiaceae > Methanoculleus > Methanoculleus sp. UBA291. Next base: position 15,084 of record NZ_DANC01000003.1, read on the forward strand.
CCACCTGCTGTTCGAAGTACATCAAGGACGATGTTGAGAATCCCGGCCTCTTTGACGAGTGGCTCATCGAGATAGAGACCATGGCTGGCGCCATGAAGTCTCTCGCGAAGTTCGACGAGGAGCCCGGCGAGGCGTCGTGATTGCGGATAAAGCCCGGTTCCGGGCGGCACGGAAACTGGAACGAGCTTGCGGGTTCCGGCTCCCGGACCATGTTTTCTCGGGTGCGTTCCTTGAGTCGCTCGGAAAATCGATCAACTTCGAGAACCTCGACCGGCGGACGCATGAGCAGCTTCTCGCCTTCTTCCGCGACTTCATGGACTGTAAATGCAAGAATGCCCCGTTCTGTGGATGTCCGGAGCGGAAGTTCACCCTCACTATCATCGAATTCCGGGAGATGGGGCTCGACCACCGTCAGATCAGTTCCCATCTCCTCGAAGAATACGGGATTGACCTCTATCCCGCTGATATCCTGAGTTTTCTTGAAGACTCCGTCCATACGCTCGAAGCGATACGGGATGTCGCCGAGCTGCAGGGGCGGGAGAAACTGGCGGAGAACGCCATCGATCACATAAAAAAGATCGAGCATTAGGCCGGGTTCTTCCCCGGTACCGGCAGAGTCTGTCGGTGCTTATCGGTTGGGGTTCCGCATCATGGGGGCGACGTTGCACCCCTCCATCTCCCCGAAGCAGAAGATAAATCGTTCCTTGATGCTCGTCGGCAGCCTCGCCTCGGGAATGGGCTCAAACCCGAGTTTTCCGTAGAACTCGATCAGGGGGAGGGTCGAGTGGATGTAGATCGTTTCGGAGCCGCATTCATCGAGGAGTCTCTGCACGACTTCCTTTGCATACCCGTGTCCTCGATACTCGTCCAGGGTGAAGACGCAGTCCATCTCGAGGCCGCCCGGATGACGGGTGCAGCGGGCCGTCGCCGCAAGAACGCCGTCAACAAAGACACCGAAGATCTTCTCCCGCGTCGCGTCCGCTTTCTGACCCCGGTAATGCGTCCAGACCTTCTCTGCAAGCGGAAACTCTTCATGCTTCAGTTCACGGACCTCTTTCTTCATTGTCTTCCTCGCGTAGGGATTGCCGCACCTGCTATTTCAACCAGATGGTTCCCCCACCCGGGCGGGGGCCGGGGGTCAGAGTATGTGGGGCCAGGGGAGGCCGAGTTTTTCGATGAGGTCCTTTAGTTCGTCGTGGATGCCCCTGTCGAGTTTAAGGAGAACCAGGATATAGACCAGCCCGCCGAGTGCGACCGCCGCAAGGACGAGGAAGACGTTCGAGAGTGGGATGATGAACGAGCATGCTATGACGACGGCTGCCATAACGAGCGCGGCAAGAACGATGTTGCCCACGGCCCCGGGCTCTATCCGCACACGGATGCTCCGGGAAAGGGCCCGGTGGGCGAGTACCGCGTTCAGCACCATGGTGACGAGCGTTGCCGCCGAGGCCCCGACGATGCCGTATGCCGGAATGAGGAAGAGGTTTAACCCGATGTTTGCGGCAACCGCGACCGCCGTCACCCGGAACGAGTCTCTCGGCCGGTCGAGGGCGTTCAAGCACATCGTCTGGAGGAACATGAAGACGTGGGCCACCTGAACGGGCAGAAGGAGCGCGAGAGCCCCCGCCCCGGAAACGGATGACGCCGTGTAGAAGAAGTAGAGGAGCCGTTCCCCGAGGAGCCAGCCCCCGGCAACGACCGGGACCGCGAGCAGGAGCGAGTAGGTGAAGGCGCGGGCCAGCGCTCCCTCCACCGAAGCGAGGTCGCCCTGCTTCCCCCAGTAACTGATCTTCGGGTAGAGGGTGGTATGGAGCGCCAGGGTGATGAACGTCGCAATCGTGGTGAGCTGGAGCGCCACGCGGTAGGTGCCGACGTCGGTATCGGTCATGAAATAGCCGATCATGATGGTGTCGGCGTAGGAGAAGATGAGGTAGCCGCCGGAACTGAGGAACATCCAGAACGAGAAGGTAAAGAGGCTTGCGATATGCGACCGGTCGAACGGCGCGAGTTTGAGATCCAGGAACCGGAAATCGATGAGCCCGGCCGCAAGGAGTCCGGCAACGAACCCGCCGGCGAGCCCCGCAACGCCGTAGCCGAGGATGACCGCGATGACCTGGGTGGTCACCCGGGTCAGGTTGTCGATCAGGCCGCCGATCTGGTTGATGCCGACCTTTCCGGTGCCGTAAACGCCGTTTGAGGTGATGTTTGTGAAGGTGCTGATGATCAGCGCGAGGACCAGCCAGGGGAAGATCCCTGATGCGGCGATATCGACGAGGTACGGCTGTACGATGAGGAGAAAGCCTATCGATACGACCGTCAGCATCACCCGGAGGACGAGAAACGCGGTGAAGTAGGCATTCTGGTCTTCTCTCTCGCTGATCCGCTTCACCGCGGCGCCTCCGAATCCGCCGTCTCCGATCAGGTTGAAGACGCTATAGTAGGCGACAAAGAGGTAGTAGGCGCCCAGCACCGCGAGACCGACGGTATGGGTGAAGAACATCGTGGAGAGGAACCCGATCGCGGTCAACCCCAGTGTCGAGGCGAGGCTGATGAGGCTCTGGCGCTGAACGGGGTCGATGCGCATGACACGGGCAAGATACCCGGAGGGCCGGAACACGAGCATTGATTTTGCCGTGAAGAACGATATTGGTTTTGAACCGGAGCGGGAGGGGTCCGGCCTGGAAGGAGGGCTTAGCGATACTGTCATAGCGTAACGGTGTCAAACGTAAATGAGTAGCACCATACTTACGGCGGTGAGATCTTGGATGTAGGGGTAATCGGTATCGGAATGATGGGCAGGAATCACGCCCGTGTGTACTCGGAGTTAAAAGCGGTGGACTCTCTCTACCTGTACGACCTTGACCGGAAGGCGGCCGGCGACCTTGCCGAAACCTTCGGGGCAACGGCCTCCCCGACCGCCGAGGCTCTGCTCGGAAACGTAGACGCGGTGAGCGTCTGCGTCCCGACGCCCTACCACTTCTCCGTTGCGGCGCAGGTTCTCGATGCCGGGGTGCCGCTGCTCATCGAGAAGCCCATATGTGCGACGGCGGAAGAGAGTCGGCGGCTTCTCGCAGAGATCCCGGACGGCCTCGTCGCCGGCGTCGGGCACATCGAACGGTTCAACCCGATCGTCCCCGAGATCAAGAAGATCGTTCAGGCCCCTCTCTACATCGAGATGAAGCGGCACAACCCCGCCTCTTCCCGCGTGAGCGGCTCCTCGGTCGTTGAAGACCTGATGATCCACGATATAGACATCGTGCGTAACGTCCTTCTTCCTGCCGGCGCCTACCGACTCTCCAGCAGCGGGAACGAGGATGTTTGCAGCGCCCTCTTCTCCTTCGAGGGGACCCCCGTCTACCTCTCGGCAAGCAGGAAGTCCTCGAAGAAGATCCGGATGATCTACATCGAAGAGGAGGAGTTCACCATTGAGGGGGATTTTATGGCTCAGGAGATCTACATCCACAGAAAACCCGGGCAGTACGCGGTCGAGAACGAGCGGTATGTGCAGGAGAACATCATCGAGAAGGTGCTCGTAAACAAGCAGGAGCCGCTGAAACTTGAACTCTCGACGTTTCTCTCCTGCGTCGACCGGGGGCGCGAGTTCCCGGTCAGCCCCGCGCAGGCGTTGCGGAATATGGAGATCTGTGAAGATGTCGCACGGTGTTTTGCGTAAAGGTGGTTTTCCATGAGCGGCAGGTTAGAGTCGATAATCAATAACAAAGGCCCGATCAAAAAAATCGGCGTTGTCGGGATGGGCTACGTCGGCATCCCCGCCGCTGTGCTCTTTGCGGACGCGCCCGGGTTTGAGTCCGTCATCGGGTTCCAGCGGAACTCTCCGTCCTCGGGCTACAAGATCGATGCGCTGAACCGGGGCGAGTCGCCGCTCAAGGGTGAGGAGCCGGGACTGGAAGACCTCCTCGCAAAGGTCGTCCGCGCGGGGAAGTTCCGGTGCACGTCGGACTTCTCGAAAGTCGCGGAGTGCGACGCGGTGACCCTCGCCATCCAGACGCCGTTTGCGGACCCAAAGGACCTGATCCCCGACTTTTCTGCCCTGACCGAGGGGCTCAGGAACGTCGGGCGCCATCTCGTGCCGGGCATGCTCGTGGTGCTCGAGTCGACCGTCACCCCGGGGACGACCGCCGGGATGGCCCGCGAGATCCTCGAAGGCGGGTCCGGGCTCGTCGCCGGTGAGGACTTCTGCCTCGCTCACGCTCCCGAGCGGGTGATGGTCGGGCGGCTGCTCAAAAATATCCGGGAGCACGACCGGATCGTCGGCGGGATCGACGCCGTCTCGACGAGACGCGCGGTCGAACTCTACCGCCCGGTCCTCACGACGGGAACGATCGTCCCGATGACCGCGACCGCGGCCGAGGTGACGAAGACCGCCGAGAACGCCTTCCGCGACCTCCAGATCGCCGCCGTAAACCAGCTTGCCCTCCACTGTGAGGCGATGGGCGTCAACGTCTACGACGTCCGGGCCGGGATCGACTCCCTCAAGGGGGAGGGGATCACCCGGGCGATCCTCTGGCCGGGGGCCGGGGTCGGCGGTCATTGCCTGACGAAGGACTCCTGGCACCTCGAGCGGGGCGCGCAGGTCCTCGGGCATGGGGACCTCTGGTATCCCCACGGGGCGGAGTCGATCTTCGGCGTCGCGCGGAAGGTCAATGAGTTCATGCCCCGGCATATGGTCCACCTGACCGTCGAGGGGCTCAGGCGGGCCGGGAAGTCCCCGGAGGGTGCAAAGGTCGCGCTCCTCGGGTGGGCGTTCATCCAGAACTCGGACGACGCGAGGAACACCCCGGCGGAGCCCTACCTTGCGGCGATGGAGGAAGCCGGTGCGGAGGTCCGGGTCCATGACCCGTTCGTGGACCGCTACCCGGGGGTCGAGGTGTCCCATGACCTTGACGAGACCCTCGCGGGTGCGGAAGTCGTCACCCTCTTCACGGCCCACCACCACTACGCCTCTCTTGACCCGGCGCGGCTACGGGAACTCTCGGGCCGGGAGCACCCGGTGATCGTCGACGGCAGAAACGTCGTCGACCCGGACGCGTTCATCGGGGCGGGCTTCATCTACAAGGGCATCGGCCGGGGCGATAAGAACAATCACCCGATCGTTTCGTATCGGCGGCAGCCATGAAGATCGCATCGATCGTCGGCGCCCGGCCGCAGTTCATCAAGTGCGCCCCGGTTTCCCGGGAACTCCGGAGCCTGCACGAGGAGGTCCTCATCCATACCGGCCAGCACTATGACTACGGGATGTCGGCGGTCTTCTTCGAAGAACTCGCCATCCCGAAGCCCGACTACAACCTCAACATCGGCTCCGGCAGCCACGGCCACCAGACCGGAGCGATGCTCGGGGCGATCGAGGACGTGCTCCGGGAGGAGGAGCCGGATGTCGTCCTCGTCTACGGCGACACGAACTCAACCCTCGCCGGCGCGCTTGCGGCGGCAAAACTCCACGTACCGGTGGCGCACGTCGAGGCGGGGCTCCGGAGTTTCGATCGCCGGATGCCCGAAGAGGTGAACCGGGTGCTCACCGACCACTGCTCGGATATCCTCTTCTGCCCGACGGAGACGGCCGTCGCGAACCTTGCGGCCGAAGGGGTCACGAAGGGCGTCCACCTCGTCGGGGACGTGATGGTCGACGCGATGGAGTACAACCGCGCGGTCGCGGAAGAGCGCTCCCGGGTCCTCGAGGACGCCGGGGTTCGACCCGGGGAGTACCTCGCCGTCACCGTTCACCGGCCGTCGAATACCGATAGCCCGGAGAACATGGCGGCCATCATCGGCGCTCTCGGGGAGGTCGGAAGGCCGGTCGTCTTTCCTGTTCATCCCCGGACGCGGAACTACCTCGGCGAATACGGCCTTCTCGATGCGATGCCAGAAAACGTCCGGGTCGTCGAACCGCTCGGCTACCTCGATATGCTCCGCCTGATGGCGCATGCGGAAAAGATCCTCACCGACTCGGGAGGCGTCCAGAAGGAGGCCTACGTGCTCGGTGTCCCCTGCATCACCCTCCGGGAGAACACCGAGTGGGTCGAGACGGTCGAGGCCGGGTGGAACGTGCTTGTCGGGGCGAACCGGAGGAATATCGTCTCGATGATTTATGAGTTTACCCCGGCAGGAGATCGGCCGCCGCTCTTCGGGGACGGCCGGGCTGCCGCCGTGATTGCAAAGGTTCTTGGTTCCTGAAGTCGCATCGCGTCCCGGTATACAGGGGTGCAGGCTTCTGGTGAGCGATGGTAAACCTGCCGTCTCGGTGGTCATCCCTCTCTACAACAAGGCTTTGTATGTCGAGCGGGCGTTGCGCTCGGTGTTTGCCCAGACCGAACAGGGGTTCGAGGTCGTCGTCGTCGACGATGGGTCGACGGACGGGGGTGCGGCAATCGTCGAGCGGTTTGCGGACCCCCGGATACGCCTGATCGTGCAGGAGAACCGGGGCGCCTCGGCTGCACGGAACCGGGGGGTTCGGGAGTCGGGTGCGGCGCTCGTGGCGTTCCTGGACGCGGACGACGAGTGGTGTCCCGCTTTCCTTGAGGCAGTCCTCGACCTGCACCGACGCTACCCGGGGGCCGGGGCTTACGCGACGGCGTATGCGGTCTGCAATCCTGACGGTAGCAGGCGTGTCGCCTCGATTGCAGCCGTGCCGTCTCCTCCCTGGAGCGGGCTGCTCCCGAACTACTTTCGATCCGCAACCCTTGGGGAGCCGCCGGTCAGCGCCTCTTCGGTGGCGATACCCCGCGCCGTCCTGCAGGAGATGGGGGGATTTGCCGAAGGCCACTGGTGGGGCGAAGACGCGGACCTCTGGGGGAGGATTGCGTTTCACCACTCGATCGCGTTCACCTGGGCAGTCGGTGCGGTTTACCATACCGACGTGGTCGGCAGGGTCTGCACCCGTGTCCGGTCCGTCGCCGAGAACCCGTTCGTTGCCTCGGCATACCGCGCGATAGAACGCGGGCTGATCCCTCAGGAGGTGCTGGACGACCTGCTGGAGTACGTCGCCGTAAAACAGCTGCAGACCGCCGCGCGGAACATCCAGGCCGGGCGCCCCGACCTTGCGCGGACAAATCTTGCCCGGTGTCCGACCCGGCTGCACCGCCGGCAGAAGGCCGCATATGCCCTCATGGCTCTCATACCCGCCCCGTGTTACCGGAGTTACCGGCGGGTGAAAGCGGTCTTTGTCCGGCAGCAGTGAGAACATTTATCACCTCCTACGGCTCTCTCCGTGGCGATGGCTTCCGGGAACGGCGACCACCTGGTGGTCTTCACCATGTCCTACCCCTATAGCAGGGTCGGGGAGTCGTTCCTCGACGGGGAACTCCCGCACCTCTGCATGGCGTTTGGTACTGTCACGTTCGTCCCGCGCCTCTATCCTCCACCCGGTGAACGGCTTCTCCGGCCGCTCCCGGAGAACGTATCTGTCGAGACTTCGATCATGCACGATGCAGAGAAAGAGAGCACGGCGGTCTACTACCTGCGCCTCGCCCTCGCGGCGCTTGCATCCCCGGCGTTCTACGCCGAGTTCCGGAAGAACTACCGTTCCCTCCTTCACCCGGCCGGGATGAGGAAGGCGCTCGGCTACCTCGGCATCGCGCTCGATGTCCGGGGCTGGGTCGCGCGGAGGGTTGAAAGGGGTTTGATCGATCCCGGCCGTACGCTCCTCTACACCTACTGGTTCGACGGCACCGCGCTCGGTGCCGCGCTGGTAAAGAGGGTCTATCCGGAGATCCGGTGCGTCTCGCGGGCGCACGGCTATGACCTCTACGCTGAACGCTACGCCCCGCCCTACCTGCCGTTCCAGGAGACGCGGGCCTGTCTGCTCGACCGGGTCTATACCGTCTCGGAGCACGGGAGAAGGTACCTTTCGGCCCTGCACCCCTCGTACGAGTTCCGGGTGGCCCGGCTCGGTACCGGGGACCCCGGGTTTTTTGCGTCCCCTTCCGTCGACGGGGTCTTTCGCATCGTCTCCTGCTCCCATCTCATCCCGATAAAGCGCATCGATCTCCTGGTTCGGGGGCTTGCGGAGGCGGGTCGGATGTGGCCCGACCGGGAGTTTGGGTGGGTGCATATCGGTGGAGGGCCGGAGCAGGCGGAGATGGAAGCATATGCGGACGCGACGCTGCCCGGGAACGTCGGTTGCCGGTTCACCGGATACGTCGCGAACGCTGCGGTCCTGGAACATTACCGGAAGAACCCCGTCGATGCCTTCATCAATGTCAGCGAGTCTGAAGGCGTCCCGGTCTCGATTATGGAGGCGGAGAGTTGCGGGATTCCGGTGATCGCGACGGCGGTGGGTGGGACCCCGGAGATCGTCTCCGGCGCCACGGGTATCCTGCTCCCGGAAAATCCGTCACCCGGAGAGATCGCAGACGCCGTCGGCAGGCTCGCCGCCGACCCCGGCGGCGGACGGGCGATGCGGTCGGCGTGCAGGGAGAACTGGGAGCGCCGTTACGACGCGGACCGGAACTTCAGTGCATTTGCCGCCGATCTTGAGGTCCTTCTGCCGGTTGCCGGCCGTCCAGGAAGAGTTCCAGAAACTTCGCCGCGCTCTTCTCCCATGTAAACCGCTCGTCGACGGTCCTCCTCGCGTTCATCCCGAGGCTCCGGGATACACGGGGGTTTTCCAGCAGGTAATCGATCCGCTCTGCGATTGCTGCCGGCTCTGGCGGCACGAGGATGCCGTTCTCGCCGTCCCGGATCGCCTCCGGGATACCCGCCACGGGGGTTGCGACGATCGGTCTGCCCGCGGCCATGGCTTCAAGGAGCGCTATCGGCAACCCGTCCCCGAGAGTGATGTGGGCGTATACGTCGCAGAGGGAGAGCGGCACAGCAGGGTTCTCGATGTTCCCGGTAAAGACGACGTGCCCGGACAACCCTTCGTCCCGTGCGAACGCTTCCACCTCCGGAGAGAAGACCCCCTTTCGCGTCGCGATGAGGACGATCCCGGGGTACTTCTCCTTGAGGATGTTTACGGCCCGGATGAGTTGTTTCAGGCCTTCTGCCTTGTACTTCAGTGCGGTCAGGCCGAGGGCGAGGAGCACCGGCCGGCGGTCGGCGATACCGAACCGCTCGCAGAACAGCACCGCTTCGTCGGGTGTCACTCGACCGACCTTCGGGGCCCCTGCGTAGGTGATCTCGGTCTTCGGGAACTCCAGGTTCCAGACCTCGATGGTCCGTTCCCTGAGCCGGTTCGATACGAACGTCACGTGGTCGCACCGGTTGAGGAGGGCCTGGTAGAAGAGCCTGAACCGGTCCGTCAACGCCTCTTCCGGTTCGGTATGGAACGTCTGGACGACGGTGCAGCCGTGGAGGAGTTTGTAGGCGACCGCCGGAAAGAGGCAGTGCCAGCCGCCGTGTACGCTGACGACGTCGGGCCCGTAGTTGCGGAGGGCGGAGAGCGACCGCACCGCAAAGACCCGCTGGCTCGCCGGGATGCAGACCGCGTCGGGGTCCTGCCCCTCCCGGAATATGACCCGCACGTCGGCGCCGCGTGCGTCCAGTTCCCGGACCAGGTTCTCCAGGTAGACCCTGATCCCGCCGCCCTGGCTCCCTCTCCAGTAGTTGGTGACGATCGCGACCTTCATACTATCCGGGGTGATGGGTGCCGCGTCGCTATATCAACCTTTGTGCACCCGTTCGCGCTGCTCCGGCCGCCGCTGGTTGTTCGCCCGCCCCGCCGAGCGGGAACCGGGATGTTGCGGGGACCGATTCTGCCAGGATTCATTCGAAGGAAATTATATATACTTACCTCATAAAAGTGGGGCCGTTCAACTCCTCTCGTTCACACCCGGGGATATCCGGGGGGAAGGTCCCGTGCAGAGAGGCCTGAACGGGCTCCAGTCCCATGAAGGTCTGTATGCTTACCACAACGCATCCTCCTCACGACGGGCGGATCTTCGAAAAAGAGGCGAAGAGCCTTGCGAAGGAACACGACGTCACGATCATCGCTCCTTCGGATGCCGGAGACGTTGGGAATGAAGGGGGCGTCCGGATCGTCACCGTCCGGAAACCATCCTCTAACCTTCTCCACCCGGTGACTCTCTGGAGGACGTTCCGGGCGTGTCTTGCCGAGGATGCCGATGTTGTCCACTGCCACGAGCCGGATGCGCTCTTTGTTGCGCTCCTCCTGAAGGCGTTGAAAGGCCGAAAGGTCGTCTACGACGTCCACGAGCACTGGCCGAGCGAGATCCCGTATGATCTCGGAATCCGGAACGGTACGCTGGTGCAGAGAGCACTTTCTGCATTCGTCTCAAGTGTAGAAATCGCAATGGCGCGCCGGACCGAGAATTTATTCGCCGTAAGCGAGAGCGTTGCCGCCCGATTCAAGGAGAGAGGGCTTGAGCCGATCATCCTCCCGAACTACTCGCTCGCCGCCATCGCCATCCCTTATAACCCAAACCGGAGCGGCCGGAAACTTATGTTCATGGCGGGAAATATCAATTCCTTCCATGGAGTCGGCGAGTGCATCCGGGCAGTATCGCGGGTCAGGGAACGCTACCCTGATACCTCACTCACGCTCGTCGGAAACGTTCGAGAAGACCTCAAAAAGCATACTCACGGCTCAGACCGTAATGAGTTCATCCTCTCCACCGGATTCCTCCCCTACAGGGAGATGTACGAGAAATTGAACGAAGGTACGGTCGCTCTTCTTGTTTTCCAGCCGACGTATTATAACATCTTCATCGGTCTGCCGAACAAGCTCTTCGACTACATGCTCCTCGGGCTTCCGGTCATTGCAAGCGATCTACCGGAGATCCGTAATGTCGTTAGCAAGGCGGACTGCGGCATCCTTGTCGATCCGGGAAATGTGAGTGATATTGCCGATGCAATCGCCTACCTCTTCGATCACCCGGAAGAGGCACAAAGAATGGGTGCGAACGGCAGACGAGCGGTTCTTGAGACCTATAACTGGTCCGCTATGGAGGCAGACCTCTTGCAGGCATACCGAAACCTGGACGGCGCCTCCTCAAGACCTGGGTGATCAGCAGACAACAGCGCTCTTCTGCACCCTGTTCTGTCCGACTGTCGTCGGTACTTACTAGTAGTTGGCCATCGACGTGAGTACATTATGCTTCACGTCCTCCTCCTCGACTTCGACGGCGTCATCGTCGAATCCATCCCCCTAAAGACCGCCGCGTTCCGGAAGATCTTCTCCTTCGCCCCCGATCACCTCGACGAGATCATCGCCTTCCACCTCGATAACGGCGGCATGTCGCGGTACGACAAGTTCCGCTACATCTACAAAAACATCCTGCACGAGGCTCTCACCCTGGAACTTGAGGAGCGGCTCGCGGGCGAGTACGCCGGGCTGATCTTCGACGCCATGCTCACCGTACCGTACGTTGAAGGAGCGGAGGAACTCCTCAGAGACTGTTCCCGGGTGCTCCCCCTCTACATCGTCTCCGCGACCCCGGAGGGGGAGATGCACGAGATCGCCCGCCGCCGGGACCTTACAAAGTTTTTCGTCCGGATCTACGGTGCGCCGAAGACAAAAGCCGCGTGCATCCGGGAAATCCTGGATTCGACCGGGGCGTCACCCACTGAGGCTCTCTTTGTCGGCGACGCCCCGAACGACTGGGAAGCGGCATACGAGACCGGCGTCCGGTTCGTGGCGAGGGTCGGGCCCGGCGACCCGAACCGGTTCACCGACCGGCCGGGGGTGGAGCGGATCGTGGCGAACCTTCATGAACTCCGGGAGTATCTACGGGGGAGCATATGCTCATCCCGATCTCATACCCCCTGACCCGGGCAACGCCGCTCTACCCCGGGACCGAACCGCTCACGATAACTCCCACGAAATCCTTTGCAGAGGGAGATGCGGAAGAGAAGAGCCAGATTACATTCTCCAGCCATGCCGGGACGCACATCGACCTCCCCCGGCACTTCTGCCCGGACGGGGGTTCGGTCCGGTCTCTCCTCGCGCCGGAGGCGGTCTTTGCACCCGCACGGTGCATCGCGGTGCAAAAGACCGGAGAGGAGCCGATCCGGATCCACGACCTCCTCCCGCACCTCGACGCGATCCGGAACTCACGCGCGCTCTTCATCAGGACCGGTAACGGCCTGCTCCGGGAGACCGACCGGGACATCTACGAGCAAGCGCACCCCTGGGTGCACCCCGAAGTGCCGGGTTTCCTCCGCATGGAAAACCCGGCTCTCAGGCTGTTCGGGATCGATACCATCTCCGTCGCCGTCCCCGGAGAACCGGAGGAGGGCGCGGAGGTTCACCGCGCGTTCCTCTGCACCTCCCCGCACATCTTCGTTCTCGAAGACGTGGACCTCTCCTACGGCCGGCTGCTCGAAGAGCCCTGGATTCTACGGATTTACCCGGTGGTCTTCGACGACCTCGAGGGGGTGCCGGTGGTGGCGCTCGCGGAGTTTGGGTGACGGGCTGCAGTTCAGACTCTAAAGAGAATCCACCTATAGACCGGTTGAACCGCTCTCCGCGATGTGCTCCTTCATAACGAGAGAACTCCCGGAGGACAGCAAGATCATGCTGCAGGATCGCATACACCTGTTTGAGATCCAGATTCCAGTAGATGTGGACGAGCACGTTCCGGAATCCCGCCAGGTTTGCGAGATCTCTTGCCAGGGATTCATGGATGATCCCCTCATCAGCGAGGACCTCAAATGTCTCCCGGTAGGTGAAAGGCTTCCTCAGTCTCCCCTCTGCGATCACATCGGTCGCCATGTCGATCGCCGACTGGATGGATAGCAGCATGGCATGGTGAACCATATTCTGCGTATCCCGGTCTTGCAGGAACTGCTCTTCCGGGATGCGCTGATACCGCTCCCAGTCGCGCAGAGCCTCCTCCAACTCCCGCATATGATGGAAAACCCTCATTCTCCCACCCTGGCAAGAAGAGCCCTGTCGATCCGGTCGTAGAGGTATTTCAGATCGAGGAACTTCGTTATCACGCCGGCCTCAAAAGCGACGCGCGTATCCTCGTCCCGGGCGACAAGAAGGCGCCCGGTTTTCACCACCTCGTACTGGAACTCAACGGGAGCATCATTCAGGATACGGAGATCGATCTCATATCGCGGCGTGATACACCGCTCGAGGTCGGATGCGATACCCATGGCATACTTGTAGAGTTCATAGGGCTCCCTCTCCCCCGAGACGAGTAGCCCGATATCGATATCATGGAATCCATTACGACAGAGAAAAGAGCCGTAGAGATACCCGAGCAATATATCCTCTCTTCCGGTGAGGCATCGGCGGAGCTGGCCGATGATCCGCTCTCTGTCAATATTATCCACTTCTCCTTTCACCTCCCGGCCCCCACAAGGGTTCGTTTCCACGTACAATCTGATCTGCAGGCAAAGAAGGGTGCTCCCTCCCGGCTCATTAATCCTTCCCTGCGGCAGAACCCGGTATCGTATAGCGCCCCTGCCGGAGGTGGAAAAACCGTGCGCGGGCCCTGCACTCACTCGATTTCTGGAGATCGCCTGGGTATAAGGGGCTGCTCACGGTCCGCACGCAGTGCCCTTCCCGGCAAGAATATCCTGGAGCCGCTCCCTCCCGACAGGCTCGGGGATCGTCCTGCCTTCTTCGCAGGCGGCCTCAAGCCAGAGGGAGACGGCAACCTTCACCTCGCGGAGCGCTTCCTCCTCGGTCCCGCCGAATGCAGAGCACCCTGGAAGTTCCGGGACCACGGCGATGAACCCCTCTCCTCATCGCTGTAGATGATCTCAATTGCATACATGTGGCATCTCTCCAGGGGGATCACGCGGAACCATGCTCATCCACCGTTCCGGGACGCCGCCGTTTCGCGAGCATCTGGTGCATCTCGAGGTATCGGGCACGGGAGAGGGCGTAACTCCCGGCGTTCGCAAGAAACGCATCGATCAGATCGGCCTGCTCGCGGCTCCAGACCTCGTTAGGGACTCGCCTGACCCAGAGAGCATGTCTCCGGACAAAGGCCAGCCTCTCCTGCCGGTTCTTCTCCCGGTCAAACCCCAATTCCATATGGCTCCCCCCGGACATGCAGGCGCTCCATGAACGATCGCGTGAGATCCCCGTCCAGCATCTCGCGGAACAGCACCCAGAGGTAGACGGCATCCTCGATATCCTTGTCGCTCCCGAGATAGAATTTATACGGGATCTGCAGCTCGATGGGCGATATGAAAAGCCGGATATCGTCGAACGTTACCGTCCTTGCCATAGCCATCGCGCAACGGTCGAAGTCGTCCGCCTTGAACTTCATCTCGATGTTCGGGATGACTCTCTCCTTCTCTGCAATCCGCACGGCAAGTCCGTCGCGGAGCATCGAATAGATCTCGCCGACGTCGTCCGAGTTCAGGAAGTAGAATCCTGCGCCAGGAGTTCATCGGTAAACGACCGGAACGTATCGCGGTCCATATAGTCGATGAAGAGATCGATGTCTTCCGTACCTCTGGCTCTTCCAAAGAGGATTGCAACATATCTGCTGACGATCACGTAGCCGGTATATCGTCCGATGATCTCCGTCGCCGACGCCACAAAGCGATCGAGCGCGGTCACAACCTTGCCGTCGATGAGGATGGTCCCGTCGGGAGCACTCGTGATCTGCATTATCTCTCCTCCGTTAGAGTCAGACCGGGCACTATATTAACGAGGTCGTCCCAAAACACCTCAGCCGGGGGGGGGAAACCCCCTCCCGGCCCCTCCCCCGCGTGGCGATGCCCAGAGGGAAGCCGTGTCAGCAACTTGATGCCAAAGATTACTCATTTTTTCGTGGGGATGTGTCAGAATACTCTGAATTATATAAATCTTCAGCCGCTGGACACTTTTGGGATGACTTCAACTGTACGCTCCTCGAGTGCCAGAGCGTTCCACAGAGCATTTGCATCTGGATCCATCCGCGTGAACCACCTCCTCTTGCGCAGGGGTCTTCCCGCTCCGCTCCTTCAACCCCGCGGGGATAAAGGCCCGCACCCGGGTTTCCTAAGTCCAGTTCTTCAAAAAAAAGATTACTCAGTTCCCCGGCACCATCCCGGGAAGGTCTTCCTCGACCGTCGCAATCCCCCGGACCCCGAAGTTCTCGACGAGTACTTTCAGGATACCGGGCGAGACGAAGGCCGGGAGACGGGGGCCGAGGGTGATGTCCCGAACCCCGAGTGAGAGGAGGGCAAGAAGGACGAGCACCGCCTTCTGCTCGTACCAGGCGATGTTGTAGGAGATCGGGAGTTCGTTGATCCCGACGCCGAATGCTTCGGCGAGGGCCTTTGCGATGACCACCAGGGAGTAGCAGTCGTTGCACTGTCCGGCGTCGAGGACGCGGGGGATGCCGCCGATATCCCCGAAACCGAGGCTGTTGTAACGGTACTTCGCGCACCCGGCGGTGAGGATGACCGTATCCGCGGGAAGGGCCTCTGCAAACCGGGTGTAGTAGTCCCGCTCGCCGTGCCGTCCGTCGCAGCCCGCCATCACGACAAAACGCCGGACGGCGCCGGACTTCACCGCACCGACGACCGTATCGGCGATGGTGAGGACCGGGGCATGGGCGCACCCGGTGACCAGGTCTCCGCGGGAGAGGTCCTCCGGGGGGTTGCAGCGCTTCGCATGCTCGATCAGGGCCGAAAAGTCCTTCTTCCCGTCCGGCGAGGCACCGATGTGGGTAAGCCCGGGATATCCGACGGGCCCGGTAGTGTAGACCCGGTCGCGGTAGGAGTCCTTCGGGGGCACGAGGCAGTTGGTGGTGACGAGGACCGGGCCGTTGAACCGCTCGAACTCTTCCCGCTGGAAGGGCCAGGAACCGCCGTAATTTCCGACGAGGTGGTTGTACTTCCGGAACTCCGGGTAGGCATGCGCCGGGAGCATCTCGCCGTGGGTGTAGATGTCCACCCCCGTCCCCACGGTCTGTTCGAGGAGGTCGGCGAGGTCTTTGAGGTCGTGGCCGGTAACCAGGATGCCCGGGCGCGTGCCCGCCGCGGTGCCGACCTTCGTGATCGCCGGCGTCCCGTAGACGGCGGTGTTCGCCGTATCGAGGAGGGCGAGGACCTTCACGCCGATCTTACCGCATGCGAGCACGTAGCCGACCATCTCCTCCACAGTGTGGTCCTGCAGCGTGGCGGCGAGGCCCTTCTGCATAAAGGTCGTGACCTCTTCGTCATCGTAACCGAGGACGGCTGCATGGTGCGAGTAAGCGGCCACCCCTTTGAGCCCGTAGACGAGAAGCTCGCGGAGCGACTGCAGGTCCACGTTCACGGTCTCACGCGCGGCGGCGATCTCCTGCGCTTTTGCCGCAATCGCCGTCGGCGAACCTGGCGCCCAGGTGCAGGCGTCGGGTTCCCCACTCCCGGAGGGCGGGAGGGCGTCGCGGATACGGACCGCCTCCCGGACGGCATCCCGGAACCGTGCAGGGTCGAAGTTCACGTTGGTCAGGGTGGCGAAGAGACACTCCGCGATGAACCTCCCGGCTTCCGGATCGCCGCCGCCCTTCTCTGCCGCCGCAAGGTTCCGGACCGAGACCCCCTTGAGGAGGTAGATCAGGACGTCCTGGAGCCCGGCGGTCTCCCCGTCCTTGCCGCAGACACCACGGACGGTGCACCCGAGCCCTTTTGCTGTTTCTTCACACTGGTTGCAGAACATTCATGCTCACTCCAAAGTATCTTTTTGATACAAAGTATCTATGAGATACCAACGTATAAGTAGGAGAAGGTTTCTCTCATTATACCATGCAGGACGGCTGCACGGTCAATCAGACCGTCAAATACCTCGGGAAGAAGTGGATGCTCCTGATCATCCTTGAACTCTACAAAGGGGACGGCTACACCCGGCGGTTTACCGAGGTGAAGGAGCGACTCCCGGGTATCACGGCAAAGGTCCTTTCGGCCCGCTTGAAGGAGCTCGAAGAGGAGGGCCTCGTCGAGAAACGGATGGAGACCGGAACCGTCCCCGTCAGAAGCGAGTACACGCTCACCGAAAGCGGGCTTGAGATGGTCGAGGTAATCAAGGATATCAAGCGATGGGCCCTCCGGTGGAAGATCGAGAACCTCGCATGCGGGGCGCAGGACTGCCGGAACTGTGTGTTGTGAATTCCGTTCCGTGGGCACCGCTGGGTGCAAAGAAACAGAGTTCGAGAAAGACGCGAAATATTTTTCGAGTAACGACGTTCCGAAGGGCGACGGTTCGTTAGAATCAGAGCGCGAGCACCGGAGGTGTGAAGAAACGGAGTTTGCGGTCTTGCATGGATATGGGGGGAACAGCACGTTCGGCCTCCGGGAGATGCATACGGGCTGAAGAGGGCAGTCCTCTCCGTCATTTGAAGGTTTTCCCCCGCTCAATCATCCATCCGCCTCCGGAGGGACTCCGGCCGGACCCGGCGGAGCAGACTGCAGAAACCAACATCAGGGGAGGCGCAAACCTCATCACCGCCTACGCCAATCATTCTACGATGAGACCAAGAGACCTCTCTTTTAAGGAGAAGCAGCGGCTCTCCAATCTACTCGCCGGGCTGCTCTTAGAGAGAGAGGAGATTCTCTTTGCCTACCTGTATGGGTCATTGCTCCACGGTACATTCCGCGACATCGATATCGGCGTCTTCCTGCGGGACGAAAGCAGCGGAGCAGCCGTTTCTCTCAGGTACGAAACGGCGCTCGAGCAGGAACTGGAAAACAGTACGGGGGTGCCCATCGACGTCAGGGTCCTGAACGTTGCGCCTCTGCCGTTCGCCTACTCGGTCCTGCAGACCGGGGAAGTGCTCGTTTCTCGCGACGAACAGGCACGCTGCGATTTCGTCTGCAGGATATATGCCTATTTATTACCACGATTTTGCCTACTACCGAAAGCGTTACCGGAGGGAAGCACTTGGTCTCCTACGAGGACGAGAAAGTCACCGCACTCTCGTCGGAGCTGGTGCAGGCGTGCGGGCGTCTGAAGGACCTCGGCCGTATGCCGAAAGAGGTCGTTGTTAGAGACCCTCACCTGGTCGCCAGCGCAAAGTATCACCTCATCATCGGCATCGAGGCCGCCATCGATCTCGCCAACCACCTGATTGCAAGAAATCGATGGAGAGCGCCGGAGGACTATGCAGATACATTCCGCATCATGGAGGAGCGTGGTATTGTTGACGCAGAGTTTGCAGAGCGCCTTCAAAGGATGGCACGGTTCAGAAACCGCCTGATCCATATTTACTGGGATATCAACGACGAAACCATCTAAAATCTCCTCCAGGAAGATGTTTGCGACATTGAGGAGTTTCTTGATGAGTATCTCCGTTTTCTTCGAACTGCGTGAGGGAGTGACGGTCGCATACTCTTATCCGCTCTCGATCTTCTCTCACCATGACCACCGCAGAACCCAGTAGGTCTACAATAGACTGGTCAGAACCTGCTCTGGAATCTGGAACAGTGGAGGAAGTTCGTGGCCATCCGGTCCCGGATCGAGGATGTCTTCAAGGTGGCCAAAGAAGCGTTCTCGTTATGGAAATTACATCGATATTCATGACTCTCAGTCGCAAAGGTCGTCGCTGTGGATTTACTTCTGCTAGAGACGACAATAGCGGCGGGATTTGACGAAAAGAAGAAGGTACAGAGGGTCGCGGAGTGGTGAGACGGGGAGGGGGCTAATCTTAAAAGGATCCGGCGAGCGAGGATCCGCACGAATAAAACACTCCGACACATGTTTATGTGAATATGAGTCGCATCTGTTGCTTTGTTGTGAACGCGGCTTTTTCTGAGTTTCATCACGTAAGGGAGGGAGCAGGGCACGGCAGGGAGAAATTTGAGAAGATCAGGCCCTTTGAGCGACGGTTATCTCGCTCCTACCAGATTTAAAGTTGACATCTATTTTGTTTTCATAGCGAGATACGCATAGTATGGAGGGCCCCATTTCAGTTTGCCTTCACCATCGGCCCGGATATTTTCGCATTCCTTATACTTTTTAAAGCGTTTTATGAGATACTGCTCCATCAAGCACACTCTCTCTTTAGATTGCGTTCGATACAGGACGATCATGCGGTCGTAGTCATTCAACAAATAATCATCACCTTCTGCTCGGTGATTATAGTCAGTTGTAATCCCGATCTTAAACTTTGAAGCAGCCTTTCTCTGCTCATTCATGATTAAAGTAATTTTGAGGATTAGAGGTCCAGCAGGAGGTCTGCGTCCGGATCAGCTGACAGTAGGGTGACGTTTGTGATTTTGTGGTAGAACCTCTGAGGGTAATAGTAGGTTGTTTTCCCGCTCCGGCTTTTTTGTGCGAAAGGTTTGAGGATATCCTCCGTCTCATACTCAAGCGAGTACGCCACCCCGGTTTTGAGGACAGGCCCCTCCTTCACCCGGAACATGACCCTCCTGAAGCCCTCCGTCGAATGGTCACAGTCCGAGTAGTCTGAGGCGAAAACAAGCCCGTCTTTCCGGATCCTGTCGATCACAATCCTGGTTCGTAGCACGTTCTTCACCTATTTTGATTGGTGTCACCCCCGTCAGGTATTAAGATGCGCCGTGTGGGGTGAAAGTGCTTCCGACGAAAGGGCCCCGCTCTAGATAACCCCCATCTCCGACAACCTCGTCGGCAGGTACTCCTTCGTCACAAAATCGAGCCCTCGGCTCGCGAACGCCTGCTGTTCCGACTTCATCTGCATATCGAGCTGCAGGTTGATCTGGTTATGCCAGTACTCGGTTGCAAACCGCGGATCGGTCAACTCTGCCTTCAATGCGTTGACGTCCTGCTCGGTGAGGTGGTCGGAGGGGAGATTGTAGTCCGAGATGTCGGAAGGCTGCACCCCGACGAACTGCGCCTGGGGGGTCGCCAGGAGTTCCGACATATGGGCGCTCTTGATCGAGCCGTAGGCGACGCTCGCGTAGATCCGGTAGGACCAGGGGTCGCCGTCGGTGAAGACCACGACCGGAAGGTTGAGCGACTCGTTGAGCCGTCGTAAGACCCGGCGCGTCGAGCGCGCCGGCTGCCCCTTGAGATGTACCAGGATCGCCCCGTACTCCTCGTCGAACCCGTTCTCCATCAGACGGGCGTACATACCGCCGGTCTCGATGGCGATGACGAACTTCGCGTCGTGGTCGATGAAGTCGAGGTTGTCGACGTTGTTCGGGATGGGGTAGCCCGCCTCCCCGACGTCTTCCTGACAATGCATCTCCTTCACGCCCCGCCGGGTGGTCTCGCGGATTCGCAGGGGCCCGAAGATCGAGGCGCCGTCCTCCTCCGGCCGGAGGTGGAACGCCTCGCGCTGCACCTCGGTGATGATCTCCAGGTCCTCGATCAAGAGGTTGCTCTCGTCCTGGGCGGCGAACTTCGCCTTCTTCCAGCCTTCGGAGATGTAATAGAGTTCTCTCAAGGTCGACGACCGGTTCTCCACGAGTTGCTTCTTTAAAAACCAGATGACGTAGGCCATCTTCAGAAGGTGGACCGCGCTCTTCTCGGTCGTCGCCGCCCGGGTGCTCTCTTTCTCGCCGTACTTCCAGACCTCGCTTACGTCGTCGTACGCGATATTCCGCTTCGTCCGCGTCGGCAGCCGGATGTAGGGCACGATACCGTCCCGCATCTGGTCATACCACCCCCGGGCGATCTTCATCAGCCGCTCCTTTGCCAGCGCATCCATCTCATCCTTAGACATCGAGATCCACCACCACTTTCATGCCGTCCTCCACGCCGCGGAGGTCAAGCGTTCCGTCGCCCGCTCCCGTGTAGGCGACCTGCCAGGCGGCGCCGGAGCCGAGCGTGCACCGCCAGACCTTGTTGTACTCCCCGTCCATCTCATCCACGAAGTCGGGCCGGGGCTCCGCGTCCGCGGCCGCATCACGGGAGAGGTTGTAGAGGACGATGGTCACCTCCTTTGCCGTGTAGTTGTTCACGTCGATACGGACCCGTCCGTCGTTCGTCCTCTTCTTGGCGACGACCTTGCGCATGATCTTCCCTTCAATCGGGGAGGTGTCCACAAGGGGGAGTTCCACGATCTCGCTCACCTTCGCAGCGATCTCGGGGATGATCGAGCAGATTGCCCGGGCGCGGTCGTCCTGCAGTTTCTTCCTCTCCCGCCGGGAGAGGTACATCTTGAGTTCCCGGCCGAGTTCCTGGAGGACGAGGACTATCTCCCGCTCGATCTCCGGGATGGACGCGACCGCGTCCTTGCTCTCGCTTGTGAAGGGGACGTTCGTGGACGCCACGTGGACCATGACGAGCACCGGGCCCATGGGAAGCCCCTGCTGCGAGAGGCCGTAGTTCTTCCAGTTCACCTGCGAGATGCAGTCCGTGATCGCGCAGGCGCCCTGCTGGTAGAGGAGCGGGACGCGGTTTGCAAACCGGAAGATCAGGGCGTTTCCCTCGGGAGGGATCTTGCCGCCGTAGCCGATAGCCGCCTCGATGATGAACGAGTGCCCGCCGTAGACCGCGCTCGGGCGGGTACGGGCCTTGATGAAGTCAAGCTGGATCTCCTTCTCAAGCCCCTTGCAGATCAGGTCCTCCCCGATGGGGGAGAGACACTGCTGCGCCAGCGGCGCCGGGACCCTCACGCTCTGCATGGCATCGAGGAGGTTCTTCAACTCGTCGGCATCGAGTTTGCTCACCTTTCGGGAAGGCTTGAGCCCGGCAAGGGCGATCATCTCGTCTGCGGTCTTCTTTCCTACCCGGGAGAAACTGCTGATCAGGAACTCCTCGACGGTCCCGGTGCTCGCGGCCGCGATCCGTTTCAACGCCCCGAACTCGATCCCGTGAGGGTGCGGGAGGACGGGCTTCGGGCACGGCGGGACCTCGCTCGTCACCCGCTCGAACGTCATCACCTCACCGTCGATATCGGCCGTGATCCGGGCGTGGGGGTTGACGATCGCGGTGAGACGAAGGTAGTCGACCAGCCGCTTCTTTGCGGTAAGGGTGCTCTTAAACTGGATCTCGATCCGTGTCCCGTGCGTCCGGTCCCAGTCAATCTCTTCGTGGCTGACGATTTCGGGCTCGTTGGTCTCGGTCCGGATCATCAGTTCGAACCGGTGGGCCGATGTCTTCGCCCCCGTTCGTGAGGTGACCCGCGCCGGGGTGCCGGTGGTGAGCTGCGCATACAGCACCGCCGCCGATATCCCGATACCCTGCTGACCCCGGCTCTGCCGGATCTGGTGGAACCGCGACCCGTAGAGGAGTTTTCCATAGACCAGCGGAACGTTCTCCGGCACGATCCCGGGGCCGTTGTCTTCGACGGTTATCCGGTAAACCTCGGTATCGATTCTCCTCACGCCGACAAAGATGTCGGGGAGCACCTCCACCTCCTCGCAGGCGTCAAGGGCGTTGTCCACCGCCTCCTTGACGGTGGTGATGATGCCGCGCGTCGGGGAGTCGAAACCGAGCAGGTGCTTGTTCTTCTCGAAGAACTCCGCGACGCTGATGCTCCGCTGTTGTTTGGCGAGGTCCTCAGCAAGCACCATACCGTGCTACCTCAGCGATGGCGTCCTCAAGGCTCCTCTCCTGCTGCTCGCCGGAGCGGAGGTCCTTCAGGGTAACCGTACCCGCTTCGACCTCGCGCTGTCCGAGAATCACGACATAGTCCGCTGTCTTTGCGGCGTGCGCGACCTGGGCGCCAATTCCCCGCTGCATCAGGTCCGTCTCGGCCCGGACCCCCGCTTCCCGAAAGGCCCGGGCGACCTCGAGCGCCCGCGGCCGTGCTTCGGGCGTGCAGACGACGCCGACGACGGGCTCGTGCGCGAGGGGAAAGTCTCCGACCGAGACCATGACCCGGTCGAACCCGATGGCGAACCCCGCGGATGCGACGTCGTCGCCGCCGAAGAGGTGGGCGAGCCGGTAGGTCCCGCCGCCGAGGATCTGGTTTTCAGCGCCGAGGTTATTGGCGAATCCCTCAAAGACCATCCCTGTGTAGTAATCGAGCCCGCGTGCAATCCCGAAATCGGGCCGGTAGTCGATGCCCTGGGAGTCAAGGAGCGCGAAGGTCTCCTCGATCCGCGCGCGCTCCGGGATGTCGCCCACGATCTCAAAGACTTCCGCGACGGTGCGGCACTCCGAAAGGGCGGCGAGAGGTTCGGCAAGGCGGGTAAGACCCCGCCCGACGAGCGCTGCTTCGAGCCCTTCCCGGTCGTGTTTGTCGAGACAGGCCATGATCGCCCGCTGGTCGCCGGGCGAGAGGTCGGAGAGGAGATGCTTCATCGGCGCGAGGTGGCCGACATGGAGTTCGAAAGTGACTCCGCTCGATCGGAGCGCCTCGTCGGCGAGCATGATCACCTCGGCGTCGGCGCTTGCCGTGTCCGCGCCGATGAGCTCGACGCCGAACTGCCAGAACTGCCGGTAACGGCCTTTCTGGGGACGCTCATAGCGGAAACAGTCGGCGAAATAGCACCAGCGGATCGGTTTCGGGAGGACCTTGCCCTCGTTGACGTACATCCGGAGGACCGCCGCCGTCACCTCCGGCCGGAGCGTCATCTTCCGGCCGCTCTTGTCCTCGAAGACGTACATCTCCTGCATGATCCCTTCGCCGGATTTCATCGTGAAGAGTTCGAGGTGCTCGAAGTCAGGGGTGCTGACCTCCCGGTATCCCCATCTTCGGGCCGCGTCGCGCATCCGCCGTTCGATCAGCCGCCGCCGTTCCATCTCGTCGGGTAAAAAGTCCCGTGTTCCCCGTGGTTTCTGAAGCATTCGGTAGTCTCCTGAACTAAAGTCTCTTGCCTGAACCCTTATCTTTTGTGCGCTTCGCCCTGCCGAAGAATCGCTCGGCGGCGCCCTCGCCGTGCCATACGTTCTCCCGATCGACCCGGCCCTGGAGGTAGAGGGCCAGAAGGACCAGGCCGAGGCCGAAGAATTCCCACGCTTCGGCAAACGCGGTGACGAAGAAGCCGAACAGGGCGAGTGCCGTGCAGGGCACCCCGACATAGGCCGCCTTCCGGTATCCGGGAAGACCGGTACGGAAGAATATCCGCAGGTCGCGGAGCCACAGGAAAACGGTGACGGCAACGCCGAACCCTGCGACATAGGCGAGGTATGACATGAGATGAAGTAATATTATACTTCCACCCCTATTTTTGTTATCGAACTATGCTGCCGAATGCCACCATCAGGGACATCCTCCGGATGTATTGTAACGGTGAGGTATCTGAGGACGAGGCGACGGCCGCCATCGAAGGGCTCCGTATCGAGATGATCGACGGCATGGCCCGGATCGATACCGGGCGGAGCGTGCGTTGCGGGATGCCCGAGGTGGTGCTCGCCGAGGGAAAGGAGCCAGAAGCCTTTGCCGAGATCATGCTCGCGCAGGTGAAGGCGGTCGGCCGGTGCGTCGCGACCCGGGTCTCGCCGGAGCACTTCGCGGCCCTGCGGGCCAGACTGCCGCCGGAGGTCCGGATGGAGCATCGGGAAGCGGCGCGTGCTGTCGTCCTCTCGACGGGGGACCGGCCGGCTCCCCGGGGCGGAACCGTGGCCATCCTCACCGCCGGGACGTCCGATATCCCCGTCGCCGAAGAGGCGAGGCTGATCGCCGAAGAGATGGGGTGCGAGGTCCGGACTGCGTACGATGTCGGGGTGGCGGGGATCCATCGCCTCTTCTCGGCAATCAGGGATATGATACCGGCGGACGTCTTCATCGTGGCGGCCGGACGTGAGGGCACGCTCCCGGCGATCGTCGCCGGGCTTGTCGACCGCCCGGTGATCGGCGTTCCGGTGAGCACCGGCTACGGCTACATGGGGGGCGGCGAAGCGGCGCTTGCGAGCATGCTCCAGGCCTGCTCCGTGCTTGCGGTCGTGAACATCGATGCCGGGTTCACGGCGGGCGCGTTTGCCGCGCAGATCGCGCACGGGGGCGGCCGGGCATGAGCCGGGGATTCTACATCGGGCGGTTCCAGCCTTACCACTACGGGCACCAGGCGGTACTGGAGCAGATAGCCGGTTCCGTCGATGAGATCGTCATCGGGGTGGGGAGCGCCCAGGTCTCCCATACCCTGGATAACCCGTTCACGGCAGGAGAACGGGTGCTGATGCTCACCAGGTCGCTTTCCGGCCTCGAGAGCCCCTTCTACGTCATCCCGATCGAGGACGTCCAGCGCAACGCCCTCTGGGTCGCTCACGTTCGGTCGATGACGCCGCCGTTCGATATGGTTTACTCGTCGAACCCCCTCGTCGTGCAACTCTTCACCGAGGCCGGCATGTGCGTACGGTCGCCCGATATGCACGAGCGGACGGTATACTCCGGCACCGCCATCAGGCAGCGGATGCTTGACGGCGAACCCTGGGAGCACCTGGTCCCGCCTGCCGTGGCGGACGTCATCCGGGAGATCCGCGGCGTGGAACGCCTCCAGAGGATTGCGGGGAAGGACGACGGCAAGGAGGAACTATGATGGGGACGACCGTCACAGGGTACATTCAGGTGGACTATGTTTAAGCAACTGCGAGACCTCTTTCGGCGAACCGAACCTGAAAAGGAGGCTCTAGGGCTCGCCTTTGACGACCTTCCCGCATGGCTGGATTCCCGCGAGGAGAAGATCGAGAACGAACTCGTCGGCGCCACGAGTTCGTCGCGGGAGGCAATCGACGGTATCCTCGATAACCTCGAGGAGGTGGTCGCCCGTATGGAAACAGCGGAGGGTAGTGAGGAGGTCCACCCACGGCTCCGGGATATCTCCCGGAAGGCGCTTCCCGGATTTGCGAGGTCGATGACCCAGATCCTCTCCCGCAGGCCTTCCGGCGACCCGGAAACCTTCTACACCGCCGCCGCCGAGACCCTGAAGAGCGCTCTCAAGGCGGTGAAAGGGCAGGGAAAGTATCTCTCCTCCCTCTACCCGGACGAGATGAAGGAGGTGCGCACCACCGTCAGGGACCTCGGGCGGGAGATCAACGCGATGACGGAGGCGATTACCCGGGTGCGTGCGGATCGGCAGCCGGTGGCGGATGTCAGAAAGTCGTATGACTCCCTCGTCCATATTCGTGAGGAGTATGCCGTCGCCTCCGGTCAGGTACGGGTCTGCGGGGCGGCGCTCGCAGAAGTGGAGGCGGCGATCCGGAAGGCTGAAGAAGACCTCGCCGCCCTCAGACAGCACCCGGATTACGCAGAAAAGCAGGATCTCGAAGGGAAGATCCGTGAACTCGATTCTGCGGACGAAAAGATCGAGCGGGAGATCGCGGCCCTGCGGGTCCCTGCCGTCCACGTCTTCCGGAAGGCCGAGAAGGTTGCCGAAAAGGCGGGAGATAGCACGGCGGCCGCGGCAGTCGGGCGGGTCCTCGATGCCTATACGGGCAGCCTCACGGACGGCAGTGAGGACCCGGTCGGTCTGACCGAAGCAGCGATGCCGGCAACCCTTGCCATGATCCGTGAGGGGTCCCTCCCTCTCAAGAACCAGGATGAGGTTCACCTCTTCTCGGACCCCGATACCCTGCCTGCCGGAATACGGCAGGTTCTGGACCGGCGGAGGGAGGTCCGGGAACAGCGCGCGGCACTGCAGGAGACTCACGCCGCGCTTCCGGGTGTGATCGAGGAGCACCGCCTCACCGCGACGCTCGCGGAACTGCGGCGGGAGCGCGAAACGAGAACCGCCGCGCGGACCCGGGCGGAGAACCAGCAGGAGGTCTTGCGGACCTCGTATGCTGCCGAGCGCGAAAGGCTCCAGTCCCGCATGATTGCCCTTGCCGAAGGGGAGGTGGAGGTCGATGTGCCCGACCTCCCGTCTCCTTCCTCATGACCTATAAAGGGCACGGGAAAGCGGCCTCCCTCTAAAAGCGCCGGTCCGCCGGAGCCGGAGGGCGGGAGCACCCGGCGGTACGAAAGGAAATCCTGTTTATGCTCCGGGTGCAACCACTCAGAGAGAACTACTGATGACGCTGGACAACACCACATCCGGGCCTCTGTCTCGTCTCTGGATAGCGGTTCCTGCAGTCTCGTTCGGGGGTATCGGGATTGCATTCCTGCTCGCCTTCGTCGGCTTCCCATACCCCGTCTGGGCGGGCATTGCAGGGTGCGTGATCGCCTCGTGCATCCTCTGCTACCAGGCATACCTCAAACCACGCAGGGATATTGTCTCGCTCTTCGTGCCGCTCTTTGCGGTTCTGATCTTTCTTGTGCCGGGCGAGATCAGCACGGGCGTAATAACGCAGGCGTTCTTCGCGGCGACGATCACCGTCCTCGCGGTTCGAGTAGAAAAATTGTTTAATGCGCCGAAGCGAGAGAAGAGAACAATGAAGCAGATACTGAACGACTACATCGGCCGGATTGCACCGCTTATCGCCGTGGTGGATGAGGAGACCGGCCACCTGATTGCCCAATCCTTGCTGACCTATAAGTTCGAGCTCTATGGGAACGCGGTCGAGAAGAGCACGGCTGCGCTTGCCCGGCTCAACGCGATCACCCCGCATCCCGATGCTCTGGAGCGTGCCCTGCTGATCTTTCGGGAGCGTGCTGGCGACCTCGCCGATTCCCGGGTGACGGCAAGCCCGAAGTACACCTTTGCAGGGGCGGACGCCGACGACCTCGCCATCCACCTTCCTCCCGACCAGGTCGAGGACCCTGCGGCGCTCGACCTTGACAACGCGCTGGTCCTGCTCTACGCTGTCGGGATCGAGACCTCCCCCGACGATGAGCAGGCCCTCGAAGAGCACCAGCGCTTTATCCTCCAGATCCTGGAATCCTATTCCAAAAAATGACCGTATAATCGGCCCGATCTGGGATAGTTTCCTTCCGTGCCCCCGGGCCCGGCCTACGTACGGTTTTCAGCCCTCCCTTTCCCCCGGAACGGCGCGCGGCCTGCCCGATCGAGAATGAAAAGAACTGATAAAAAAATCAGAGCGAGTCGAGGCTGATCCCGCTGAACTCGTCGGCGACCGCGTTGATGTCCTTCACACCGAACGCGGTCTGGACCGTGGCAAGTTCGAGGTCGCGCGCCACGTCGCACATATAATCGAGGATGTCGACCGAAAGCTCCCGCTTCTGCTTGGACTTGCGGAGCTGGTCCACAAGGAACGTCATTCTCTCGGGAGGCTCCATGCGAAGTTTGGCGAGGCTCATCACGCACATATAGATTCTCGTCAGGTTCCTGTCCGTTCCGGTGATGGTATCGAAGAAATTCCGGAGGACCTGTGCCTGATAGACCTCGCCGCTCATACTGATCGACTATTTCCTCAATGCTCTATAAATGCCTGCCGGTTCACTTTCGGACGCTGACGATCTTGATGATATCCCCGTTCTTCAGTTCGTGGGTATCCTTGATCCGCATCCCGGTCCTTGCGTCGATGGCGTACAGGAACCCCTCGCCGATATCGGTGTGGACCTGGTAGGCAAGGTCGCGGGGGGTCGACCCGCGCTTCATCAGGAACGCATCGGGAAGCACCCGACCCTTGCCGTCGGTGAGTTTATGCTCGTCCTCGACCGGGAAGACGACGATCCGGTCGAGGAGGGTGAAGACCGCGGCATCGAGCGCTTTCTGGACGCCGGTGCCGTCGAACTTCTGCATGAAGTCCGCTATCTGCTGCAGGCCGGCGCGTTGCGCGGCGCTGAGGTTTGCCCCGGGGTTCAGGGTGAAACTCTCATCGCCGGGGAGGTAATTGATGAACTTTCCCTCCGCGGCCATTCGGAGCGCAAGTTCCCCGGCCGCGCTTGCGAAGATGACGTCGTGCTTTGCGAGCCGGTCTAGGCACTCTTCCGGTGCCTGGTCGGCCTTATTCCCGACGATCAGCATCGGCTTGCTGATCGTCATCAGTTCCCGGCAGAACCGGACCAGGTCTTCCTCCCCGGCGGTCCGCAGTTCGACCCCGGCGGCCTCGACGGCATCGCGGACGTGCTCGAACGTCACCCCGAGACCGGCAAAGACCTCGGCAATCGCGGCTGCAAGCGAAAAATCCTTTGTCTGCGCCTGCCGCACGAGTTTCGCCCAGTTCCGCGAGAGGATGCCGTACATCCACATCGACATCTCGTACTGGAGGAACTCGATATCTTTCACGGGGTCGCGCGAGCCGATATCGACCGGGTTTCCCTCGGCGTCCGTCGCCCCGCTGGCGTCGACGATCTGGAGGATCGCGTCCGCCTGTCGAAGGTTGTCGAGGAACTGGTTTCCAAGCCCCCGCCCCATATGCGCCTCGGGGACAAGGCCCGCCACGTCGATCAGCCCGACCGGGACGAACCTGACTCCGTCCCGGCAGTTCTCGCACGGCACGTGCATCTCCCGGCAGGGGCAGGCGGTCCTGACATACGCGACGCCGTGGTTGGCGTCGATGGTTGTGAAGGGGTAATTGGCGATCTCCGCCTGGGCCAGGGTCGCGGCTCTGAAAAATGTCGATTTACCACAGTTGGGTTTTCCTGCAATGGCCAGTGTGATCATGAGTAACTCCTTTTATCTCACTGTTCGGTTAAGAATAGTGTTGGGGCATGCACCATTTATCCTCTTCTTCCCGGTCATCCGGTCCGGTTGTCTCGTTCGTGGATAGCCGTCGGTAGAGCGGATACCGCATGCCCCGGGTTCGCCGGCCCTTGCGGTTGCGATCCCGTGGCGCCGCCCGTTGAAACGGGGGGTTCAATTAGGAGAGAGGACAACATGATTGCATGGGCTTCGTAACCAGAAATACCTACTATTTCGATGCCCCCGGCGAACAGAACACCCGCGACGCCGCCAGGTTCGCCGTCGAGCGGGCGCGGGGGCTCGGCATCCGGAAGATTGTGGTCGCGAGCACCAGCGGTCGGACGGCGCTTATTTTCCGGGACGCCATCGCGGGGACGGATCTCGATCTGATCGTCGTCACCCACGCGGTCGGCTACTCAAAACCCGGCGAGTGGGAGTTCTCAAAGGAGACAGCCGAGACCCTCCGATCCGAGGGAGCGACCATCGTCACCGGCACGCATGTGCTCTCCGGGCTCGAACGCGCGATCTCGCGATCGCCGAAGCTCGGCGGGAGTTCCCGCACCGAGGCGATCGCCGAGGCGTTGCGGCGCGTCGTTGCGGTCGGCCTGAAGGTCGCGGTGGAGTGTGTCCTCATCGCCGCAGACCAGGGTGTGGTCGGCGTCGATGAAGAGGTGATCGCGGTGGGCGGGACCGCAAGCGGTGCCGATACCGTCTGTGTCATCCGCCCGGCGCATACCGCGACGTTCTTCGACCTGCAGGTGCGCGAGATCGTCGCCATGCCGAGAAACCGGTGATTATGGCGTTCAACTCTCTTACCGGTGCCGCCGCACTCCTCCGGCAGCACCCGGTCCTCTGGTTGATCGGTCTTGTCATGGGCGCCTTCGCGGTCCTCGACATCGTTGTCCCCGTGTACGGCGGGACGTTCTACGTGGAGCCCCTGGCACTCCTGCAGGTCCTTGTCGTGCCGTTTCTGGCCGGCGGGGTGTACGGTGCGGTCAAGGAAGAGGCATTCAAGCCCGGAGAGTTCCTGCGGTTCGGCCGGACCTACTACTTCCGGATACTCCTCCCTGCGCTGGTCATCCTCTTTGCGGTTCTCCTGACGGTCTTTCTGCTCGCGATACCGCTCTCGCTCCTCGGCACCAATGTTGCCGCGGGGCTGACGCCGCTCCTCTTCGGCGTGGCCCTCTCGATCGCCTTCCTCACGTTCTTCTACGACACCGCGGCGGTCTTTGAGGAGACAACCGTCTTTGAGTCGATCCGGCGGGGCATCGAGTTCGTCGTCAACAACCTCGGCAGCGTCCTTCTCTTCTATCTGGCAAACATCGCCGTCCTGGTGGTGCTCGGGCTCGCGGCACTCTTCGCCTGGACCGCCCTGCTCGTCGACAAACTCGAACCGCTCACCCTCATGAACCAGACCGAACTCCAGACGCTGATGCCGCAGGACATCGTCGCTCTCATCGGGACGGACGGCATATGGGTATCCGCGGTCGTCTATGCGGTTGTGATCTTCCTCTACTCGGCTTTCCTCTACGCCTACAAGGCAAGTTTCTTCCGTAACCACGCCGAAGGGGCACGTATGCCCCAGGGCGAATACGACGAGAAGGGCCGGTGGTATAAATACTGACACGGGTGTCCGGCGGGACACTACATCTCTTTTTCGTGCTCTGTTCAGGCGATTAAATCCGCCTGGGCCACTGGTTATCTCACCACGGGCAGGTTCTATTGAGTCCTGCAGTTCGCACCTTCGTCCCGGCGCACCTCACGCCTCTGGTGTCCGTATTCCGTTCCACCGGGGGTATTATTGCAGAAGAACAATGTGAGTTTCCCCGGCTCGCCCGATACACCGGATTGTGGAATTATCGCCACGCAGGGAACGACTGCCGGTACGGCAGGAGTTTGAGACGACTGGAGGTCTTCGAGAAGCGACTGGTCGTAGAGCAAGAGCGGGAGAAGACTGGAGGTCTTCGAGAAGCGACTGGTCGTAGAGCAAGAGCGGGAGACGACCGGAGGTCTTCGAGTGAGGGACCGGGAGGGGGCACCCGCTGTTTCGCCGGGTGCATGAGAAGACCGAAGGTCTTCGAACGGGTGCCCCCCTGGTTACAAGGTGGCATCCTTTTACCCCACCCTGAGGGCGGGGGCAGTGCGTGGCGATATCCTCTCGAAATCCGTACAAGGGGATAGCGATAATTGTGTTGTGCGAAGTGTACAGTCCCATGCTCCACTGTTTCAGGCCTTTTAGTCATTGAAAATTTCAGCAATTACGAATTTTTGAAGAGACTAAAAGCCAAAACCGCCCCGGAGCCCGCACGTTTCCTTCACACCACCATGTAGAGCAGCATCCCCGAGACCCCGCCGAAGAACGTTGCAGCCAGGTTTGTGCCTGCATTTCCGATCCTGCCGCTGTTCTCGAGCGTTGCGCCTACGACGCTGTCAACGTTGGTGCCGATGAACCCGGCGACGACCGTAACGACGACCATCCAGGGGTCGGCGACTCCCATCGCCCAGGCGACGGCCGCGACGATGACGGCCGCGATGACGGCTGCCGCTTCCCCCAGCAAGGTCACTCCGCCGTTCGTCCCCCGGGGCACCGGCCGGAGCGTCGTGATCAGGTACGGTGTCTTTCCCGTGACCCCGATCTCGCTTGCGGCGGTGTCGGCGGCGGCGGAAGCGACGCTCCCCATGAAGAGCGCCACGAAGGCAGGACTCCCGGTTATCCCGTAGAGAATGGCGGCACCGGTTGCTACGAGGCCGTTTGCAAAGACGTTAAAATAACCGCGCACCCCCCCGTGCTCCTGGGCGACCCCGAGCCTCTCCTTCTCCCCGTAGCGGTACCGGGTCGCACCGGCGCCGATGATGAAGAACGTGAGCATGATCAGGAACCACCGAACGTCCGCAAAGACGATGAGGATGATGCCGATCATGGCACCCGAGAAGAGGCCGCTGATGTCGGCCACCCGGAACCAGTAGGCGGTGTAACCGAACCCGAACCCTATCGCGGCCGCCGCGACGAGAATGGTCAGATCAACCTCGAAGTGGAGTTCTTCAAAGAGAAACATGGTCATCGCCACACCGAGCGCCGTGATCATCAGGGCGTCGTTCCGGCCCCGGAGAACCGCCCGGAGCAGCACCGCGGTAACCACACCCATAACCGCGACGAGCGGTGCGGTGTAGTCGAGGTAGAGCATCACCGCAAGCGAGACGCCGATGGCGGCAACCAGGTGGTAGAGGTAGGATGCCTGCCTCCCCCCGGTAAGGCGGAACGCCAGCTCGCCGATCACCACGATACCGAGCGTACAGGTGAGGACGAATGTCGAGAGCCAGCCGAGCCCGTAGAGCACGGCAAGTGCGATGATCGAGAACGACATGTACCGGGTGTCCCGGATAAGGGAGAGGACAAGCGAGAGCGGGATAAGGAGGAGCGTGAGCAGCCATGCCGGCTGGAGCAGGGGGGCAAGGCCTATGCAGGCGAGGGTGAGTATCGACGCCAGAACCAACCCCAGCGGTCTTGTCATTCATACATCATTGGCGGTACTGGGAAAAAGCCTTTAGGTTCGAATGCTCGCCGTCTCCGCTGCTTGTTGTGGTTAACCCCCGGGAGACTTCCTTTTGGGACGGTGGAGCCGCCATACGGGTGAGGGTGCTCCACGGCAGGAAAACCCTGTAGAACAATATATCTCACTGGAAAGAGAGAGATTATACACTGAAAATGTCGCCGTCACATCAACTACCAAAGAACTACGATAGCGAAGAAGTGGAGAAGCGCTGGCAGAGCATCTGGCGGGATGAAGATAACTATTTCGATCCCATCTCACCGAAGCCCCGGTTCATCATCGATACGCCGCCGCCGTACCCCACCGGCAACTTCCATATCGGGAACGCCTTAAACTGGTGCTATATCGACTTCATCGCACGATACAAGCGCATGCGCGGCTACAACGTCATGTTCCCGCAGGGGTGGGACTGCCACGGCCTCCCCACCGAGGTGAAGGTAGAGGAGACCTACGGGATCACCAAGAACGATGTACCGCGGGAGAAGTTCCGGGAGATGTGCCGCGACCTCACGCTTGCAAATATTAAGAAGATGCGTGTGACCATGCGGCGGCTCGGGTTCTCGACCGACTGGAGCCACGAGTATATCACCATGCTTCCGGAGTACTACAGAAAGACCCAGGCGTCGTTCCTCAAGATGCTCAAAGCCGGCGACATCTATCAGAGCGAGCATCCGGTGAACTTCTGCACCCGGTGCGAGACGGCAATCGCGTTCGCCGAGGTCAACTACACCCCCCGTACCACCCGCCTCAACTATTTCGACTTCGACGGCGTCGAGATCGCAACCACCCGCCCGGAACTCCTCGCGGCCTGTGTTGCGGTGGCGGTTCATCCCGACGACGAGCGATACCGCGACCTTGCGGGGAAGCGGCTCACCGTCCCCATCTTCGGGCACCAGGTGCCGGTCATCGAGGATGCTGCGGTCGATCCGGGCTTCGGCAGCGGTGCGGTGATGATCTGTACGTTCGGGGACAAGACGGACGTTTACTGGTGGAAGCAGCATAAACTGGACCTCCGGAAGGCAATCGACCGGAAGGGTGTTATGACCGCGGTGGCCGGCCCCTATGCAGGGATGTCTTCGGAGGCCTGCAGAAAGGCGATCCTCCGGGACATGGAGAAGGCGGGCATCCTGAAGCGGCAGGAAGAACTCGAACAGCGGGTCGGAACCTGCTGGCGGTGTAAGACCCCGATCGAGATCCTCTCGGAGCGCCAGTGGTTCGTGAAGGTCCACCGGGACCAGATCCTCGAGACGGCCCGGCAGATCTCCTGGACGCCGGAGCATATGTTCACCCGGATGGAGAACTGGGCTCAATCGATGGAATGGGACTGGTGCATCTCCCGGCAGCGGATCTTCGCGACCCCGATCCCGGTCTGGTTCTGTGCCTCCTGCGGCGAGATGGTCCTTCCGGCCCTGGAGGACCTCCCTATCGACCCGACCGTCGATAAGCCGAAAACTCCCTGCCCGAAGTGCGGCGGTTCGGACTTCATCGGCGAGAAGGACGTCCTGGATACCTGGATGGACTCATCGATATCGGTGCTGCACGTCACCGGGTGGGACGGAACCGACGCAAAACCCCCGCTCTTCCCGGCGCAGATCCGCCCCCAGGGCCACGACATCATACGGACGTGGGCGTTCTACACGATCCTCCGGTCAAAGGCGCTCGTCGGCGGCCACCCCTGGGACAAGATCCTCGTCAACGGCATGGTGCTCGGGGAAGACGGGTTCAAGATGAGCAAGAGCAGGAACAACATCATCGCCCCTGAGGAGATCGTCGGGAAGTACGGCGCGGACGCGCTCCGGCAGTGGGGTGCGGGAGGTGCGGCGATCGGCTCGGATATCACGTTTAACTGGAACGACGTCGTCGCCGCGTCCCGGTTCCAGACGAAACTCTGGAACATCTTCCGGTTCGTCGTGGGGCACCTGGACTCCGGGACGGAGAACCCGGCGCCGGTGACGGAACTCATCGACCGGTGGCTGCTCGTCAGGCTCTCCGATACCGTCGCAGAGGTCACCGCCGCAATGGAAGGCTACCAGTTCGACCGGGCGCTCAGGGCGATCCGGGAGTTTGCCTGGGGTACGCTCGCCGACGACTACATCGAGATCGTGAAGGGCCGCCTGTATGCAGACGAAAGCAGCAGGGCAAGCGCATGCAGCGCACTTCGGACGACCACGGATGTCCTCTGCCGTCTCCTCGCCCCGTTCATCCCGCATTTTGCGGAGGAGTGTTACCATTACCTCGCCGGGAGAAGCGTACATAAAGAGGCCTGGCCCGACTTCCAGTATATCGACGATGCGGCGCGGCGCCACGGCGACCTCCTTGTGAAGACGGTCGCTGAACTCCGACGCTACAAGCACGACCGGGGTCTGGCGCTGAACGCCCCGCTCGGCCACGTGACGATCTACGCCCCGGAGCCGGTTGACGACGCCGGTGACGCCGGGCGGGCGCTCAATGCCGCTGCCCGCTGGAGCACCGGGAAACCCCTCCTCGAAGAGGTCGCAAGCGGTGTGAACTTTAACATGGCGGTCATTGGCCCGGCGCTCCGAAAGCAGGCCCGCGGGTTCATGGAGGCCGTGCAGGCGCTTCCGTCGGAGCAACTCAAAAATCCGCCCGCAACCGTCACCGTCGACGGTGCGGAGGTCCCGGTGCCTCCCGGCTCCTTCACGCCGAAGGTCGCCTATCGGGTGGCGGGAGAAGAGGTGGACGTCCTCACGTTCGAGGACGCTGTCGTGACGATCGGACACTCGTCCTGATCTCGTCGGCGATGAACCCGGCAACCTCCTCTTTCTGGAGCAGGGCATCGACGATGACGAACCGCGCGGGGTCCCGGGCGGCAAGGCCCAGGTAATTTTCCTGCACCCGCGCGAGAATTTTGGCATTTTCGAAATATTCTCTCTTTTTCGCAGGGTCCAGCCTTGCGACGGCATCCTCCACCGGGAGGACGAGAAGGAACGTCCGGTCGGGCCGGATCGACCATCCTTCGTGGATCCGGCGCAGCCACTGAAGGGGATCGGGGAGGAGCCCGTCGAGGACGACCGGCTGGTAGGCAAACCGGGAGTCGGAGTAGCGGTCGGAGATGACGAGCCGCCCTTCGTCGAGCGCCGGGCGAATCACCCTATCGATGTGCGCGGCGTGGTCGGCGCAGAAGAGCAGCGCCTCGGTGATCGGGTCTATCCGCTCGGCGACCGCCCGCCGCACCGGGTCGCCGACCCAGGTGGCGCCGGGTTCGCGGGTGAAGACGGGGTCAAGGTCGGCGAGGAGTTCCCGGAGACGGGAGAGAAGGGTGCTCTTGCCGCTCCCGTCGATCCCCTCGATGGTGATCAGCACGGGTGGCCCCTCCGGACCCAGAGTAGCGGCACCGCGCCGTGATGGACGGCGGTTGCGACGATTGCCCCGTCAAACCCGGCGTCGTCGAGGAGACGGATGTCGTCGATCCCGGCAACGCCGCCCCCGTAGATGAGGCGCCCGGGGTAGCACGCCCGCATCTCCTCAAGTTCTTTCCGGGAGAGGCCCCGCTCCGTTCCCACGGCGCCGATGTTCAGGATGATGCATCCCTCAAACGAGAACCTGGATGCATGGTGCAGCATCTCCGTCGGCCGGATGCCCCAGGGAAGAACCCGACCGTCTTTGATGTCGATGCTGAGGTAACCTCCCGGATAGGCCGCAAGGTCTTCGATCGCCCTCGCCGCCGTCTCGGTACCGACGACCGGTGTCGTCCCGGCGACCGCCGTGCAGTCGGCAGGCGACCGGCAGCCCCGGTCGAGGTAGCAGCGCTCGACCAGCGCTGCAGAGCGGCGGACAAGTTCGTCCTGCGGGGTCCTCCCCTGAATGCTTTCGAGGTCCGCAATGTAGAGAAAACGGGGCTGCAGGGTGGATATGAAGGTCTCCGGCTCGGCCGAGGGGGAGATCCCCCAGGTGAGCGGTCGGTAGTCGGCGCGCTTTCCGGACTTCCCGTGCACCACGAGACCGGCTGCAAGATCGACTGCAAGAATCAGTTCCATGTCCTCAACGCAATCACTATTAGGGTGCAGGATCATTAATTTCTATGCAATTACTCGTCAGTCCAAGCAGCACTGAAGAGGCAAAACGTTCGCTTTCTGCTGACATAATCGACGTGAAGAAACCCTCGGAGGGCTCGCTGGGTGCGAACTTTCCCTGGGTCATCCGGGAGATCAAGGCTCTCGCCGGGAAAAAGCCTGTCAGCGCTGCAATCGGGGACAATGAGTATAAGCCCGGAACTGCGGCTCTTTCGGCTTACGGTGCCGCGCACGCAGGAGCGGATTTTATCAAGATCGGTCTGATGTTCGACGGGGCCGACCGTGCCCGTGAGGTCATCGAGGCGGTGACCACGGCGGTAAAGCAGGAATTTCCCGGGAAGTCCGTTGTCATCGCCGCTTATGCTGATTTTCAACGACTGGGTACGATCTCTCCGTTTGCTGTCAGTCCGCTGGTTGCAGAGGCAGGAGCCGATGTCGCCATGATCGACACCGGTATTAAAGATGGGAAGAGTCTCTTTGAGTTCATGGACGAGGAGACACTGGCCCGGTTCACTGAACGGAACCGGGAGCTCGGGCTTCAGACGGCCCTTGCCGGTTCGCTGAAGTTTGAAGATCTCGCTGCCTTAAAGCGCATCGACCCGGAGATCATTGGCGTCCGGGGGATGGTCTGCGGGGGCGACCGGTCGGCCGCGATCCGGACCGAACTGGTGGAAAAAGCTATGATGATGATCAGGTGACGTATGTACAGCGAGAAGATGAATCTGGAAACAACGTTTACATTTGACGATGTGTTGCTTGAGCCCGCTGAATCCTGGGTCGAGCCCGACGAGGCCGACGTCAGGTCGCGGTTCTCACGAAACATCCCCCTGAATATCCCTCTGGTGAGCGCCGCCATGGATACGGTGACCGAGTCGGTGATGGCGATAACGATGGCCCGCGAGGGCGGCATCGGCGTCATTCACCGGAACCTGCCCGCGGAGCGCGAGGTCGCCGAGGTCAGGATCGTCAAACAGGCCGAGGACCTGATCGAGCGCGAGGTCGTGACGGTCGGCCCCGAGTCCACGGTAACCGATGTGGAACGGGTCATGAAACAGTACGGTATCGGCGGCGTGCCCATTATCACGGATGACAGGGTGATCGGTATCGTCAGTCGTCGGGATATCCGGGCGATCCTGCCCCGACAGGGCGATGCAAAGATCACCGGCTACATGACCAAGAACCTGATCACCGCATCGGAAGACATCACTGCGGACAGTGCGCTCGATACGATGTATTCGAACAAAGTCGAGCGCCTGCCGGTTGTCGACGGGCAGGGTCGCCTTGTCGGCATCATCACGATGCGCGATATCCTCGAAAAACGGCAGTATCCCCGCGCAAACCGTGATGCAAACGGGAGACTCCGGGTCGCCGCCGCGGTGGGCCCCTTTGACTTCAACCGGGCCATGATGCTTGTCGAGGCGGGCGTCGACGCCCTGGTAGTGGACTGCGCGCACGGCCACAACATGAACGTCGTAAAAGCGGTCAGGGAGATCAAGGCGAGCGTCGCCGTCGATGTGGTGGCCGGGAACATTGCCACAAGAGAGGCTGCCTCCGTCCTGGTCGATTCCGTCGACGGGTTGAAGGTGGGTATCGGACCGGGTTCCATCTGTACCACAAGGATCGTCGCGGGCGTGGGCGTGCCGCAGATCTCTGCGATAGCAAACGTCGCCGAGGTGGCGCGCGATGCCGGCGTGCCGGTGATCGCCGACGGCGGCATCCGTTACTCCGGAGATATCGCAAAGGCGATTGCCGCGGGCGCGGACTGTATCATGGCGGGCAGTCTCTTTGCCGGCACCGATGAAGCGCCGGGACGGGTTACGACGATTAAGGGCCGGCGTTACAAGCAGTACCGGGGGATGGGCTCGCTCGGTGTCATGAGCAGCGGGGAGTCGAGCGACCGCTACTTCCAGAAGAAGGGGATCGGGAGGACCAAGTTCGTTCCCGAAGGCGTCGAGGGGGTCACTCCCTACGTCGGTCGGGTCTCGGACGTCATCTATCAGCTTGTCGGCGGTCTGAAGTCTGCGATGGGTTACACGGGGTCGAAGACGATACCCGACCTGAAGAAGAACGGCAAGTTCATCAGGATCACGCCTGCGGGCTACGGCGAGAGTCACCCTCATAATATTATGATCACCGATGAGGCACCGAACTATCGCCTCTTCGAATGATATCTTTTTATCTTGAAATCACTAACATTTAGTAAACATGCTTGAGGGCAGCGACGTTTCCCGTTTACTCGATATCCTGGGAAACCGGAACAGACGGCGAATAATAGAATTGCTGAGGCAGAAACCGTGTTTTGTGACTGAGATCTCCGAGCGCCTGCTGCTCAGTCCGAAAGCGGTGATAGAGCACCTGCAGCTGATGGAGCGGGAGGAACTCCTTGTTTCCTGCCAGGACGAGCGCAGGCGAAAGTATTACTACCTCTCGCAAGACATCAATGTCATCGTAAACCTGCAAAAGCAGGATGGGGTTATGCTCCCCTCTGTTGAAGAGGACCAGGAGACAAGATTTATGCGAAATCTCACGGCACTCCGGCGGATGGTCCGGGCCCGCGACGAACTTCTGGATAATCTCGAACAACTGGAGCGGGAGATCGAATCGAGGTTCGACGAGGTCCTGCGCACGAAGGGAGGTTTCCTCACCGACGATGGGGATCTGGACATCATTCTTCCTCTCTCCCATGCCGACCTGACGTTCGTTGAACTCGAGGAAGTGAGCAGCCTGTCCACGGATGAGCTGAAACAGAGACTGAGCAATCTCGTGTATACCGGGGTTGTCGAGCAGGTCAACAATCGATATCGAATACGTGGTACACATGGCGAATGATCCATACGACGAAATGTTTCGGAATATCGCGCGGTTGATGGAGAGGATCTTAAGCGAGATGCCCCTTCACGACCCAAGGATCATCGGGTTCACCATCATCAGCGGATTGCCCGAAGGGTCGCCTTACCTTGACCCGTCCGCGGAGAACGAGAATGAAGGGTCCGATGTGGAGGTGGTCGAGGGAGATGACTGTATCTACATCACCGCGATGACGGATGCGCGGGCAGAGGGCGCTCCTTACGTCACATTCCAGAAAAACTCCGTAACGCTCTGCACCGGGGGCAACGAAGAGACGGTCATCGATCTCGACTGCGAGATAGACATTCTGCACAGTTTCTACAATGTGCAGCACGGCGTGATCGATGCAGTCTGTCGTAAGAAGAGCGTCCCGGGCGAGATTGCCCGGTCCTGAACCGGGCCCGGAGTTTTTCCACTCTTTTATATCGGGTTAAAAATAAAGTGTCTCATTCCTGACATTCTTCAAGGGCGAGCTGGTACATCCAGTCAAGGAGGAGCGCACAATCTTCAGGTGTGCACTCCCGTTCGCAGCCGATGCACGGGAGGATCTCTCCTCCTGCCAGGATGACGCAGGGGTCGATCGCTCGCCTCTTCGCCCGCAGAAGGTAAGTCTTGATGCCGTCGCTGCGGAACTCGACGCGTTCGATCAACCCTGCATCCAGCAGCCGTTTTACAATCCTTGAGCACTTCCTGCTGTCGATATTGAGATGTTTCCAGAGCGTGCTCTGGAGAATTCCCTGGCGCTGGGACTGAATAACCTTGAGTGCTTCTTCCTCCTGGTCGGGCATGGCTATCAGAGCACGGGTGCAATGGTCAGGATATTGTTGCCGCGGATGACGACGGTTCCAAGGGTGCGGCCTCTCTGATCGCCGGTATACTCGGTAGTCTCGTCCATATGCAGATTCAGGTGTTCATCCACTGCCACGAGCCGGCCCTGGAGTTTTCTGCCGTCATCTTTGATCTCAACGACGATTTTAGAGTCGACGAGCGAAAAAACTTTCTTTACGGGGAGTACAATGCCGTTAACCATCTGTTCCTATATGGTTATCTTCACGCATTAAGGTTTCCCCATGACTGGTTGCAGGCGTCGCGGCACCGTTGAGCGCATACCTCTGCACCCGCCGGCCGATTCGAAAAAAAGTGAGTTACTCGGGAAGGTCTTCCCAGCGGTCCTTAAACTGCTTCTCAACGCCCGGGAGCGTGGTGTACTCCATCTCCTCAAGCGAGAGGCGGTGCGGTTCAAACGGCCCGTGGGCCCGGAGAACGTCGG
The DNA here is from genome assembly GCF_002499755.1 of Methanoculleus sp. UBA291. Taxonomy (NCBI): domain Archaea; kingdom Methanobacteriati; phylum Methanobacteriota; class Methanomicrobia; order Methanomicrobiales; family Methanomicrobiaceae; genus Methanoculleus; species Methanoculleus sp. UBA291. Next base: position 56,027 of record NZ_DANC01000003.1, read on the forward strand.
AGAGCTCGCAACACCGGTCGCGAACGCGGTTGAACGCCGGATCGTCGAACATGTCCGCAGGCCCGATCAACTCTCCGTTGCTGACCTGGAACCCGAGACAGATGACCCGGGGCGGTCCGTCGAACTGGGTGCAGTTCGCATCGCAGACGCCCACCGGCATGAACGGTCCGTGGTGCGAGCCGCGCATCCAGCCGGCCACGAGGATGGGTGTCCTGAAGGGGTCGATGACCTCGCCGACCGACGGGAACCCGCTCTGTGCCCTGATGACCATGACCGGGTCGTCCTTACCGACGTAGCGGCCGGCCATCAGGTTCAGCCGCTGGGTGCTGGTGGACGCCGCGATCGTGCCGTCCCTCTTCCAGACGTACTTGATCACGTAGCGGCTCGGAGCTCCGATGTACGCAAGGAGGCTGTAGGACTCTTCGGGCGTGTTGAAGCGGATCCTCCGCTTCTCCATGACGTCATGAACCTCGAACGTGAACCCCTGGTGCATCGACGGGTCGATGACGAGGCCGGATGTGCTGAAGGGGTCGGCGAAGATCCGATAGAGGAAGTAGTTCCATGCCCCGGGCTCGGTCTTATCGGCCATGAAGACCAGGACCGGGTCGGAACCGCGCTCTTCAAACTCCATCTCTGCGACACCGGGTCCCATTCCCTTGACGTTGCCGCTGAACGCGTCGCCGAGCAGGTCCTGGCCGGCGCCGTAGAGTTTCATCTCTTTCGCGATCCCGGCGCACTCCATGAAGATGTCCCACGCCAACTTGTGGATCTCTTCATTGTCCTCGCCCTTGTTGTGCGTCATAATCAACTCGAGATCATCACCGCAGTGGGTGACGTACGAGTCGATGAGGGTGCTGCCTTCCGCTTCTTTGAGCCTCCGGGCGGCTACCTCAAGAAGCTTCGGGTGGGTCCGGGAATGCCCCGGGAAACTGCCAACATCTGCTTTAATTACGGACACGGTGGTTTTAGCCATTTCATCACACTACCTGGCGGGCGTAGCCCTTACGACTAGTAGATAGGTATTACCGTATATGTAGGTGTTGTTGTCTTGAAAAACGTTGGCTGCGGCAAACCCGCATATGCGGTTTGCCTGGTTTCTGGCGGGCCGATCCTTTCGAAGCATATGCGCCGGTTAGTGTTCCCGGCGGGCGAGATCATCGGGGATGCCCGATGGGAGAAAAAACTGTTGCGGCCTTGCCGGGGTTTGGGCCGGCAGGCAGGTTCCGGTCAGTCGATCTTGATGGGCTTACCCCGGGAGAACTTGACCTCCAGGACTCCGTGCTTATAGTTTGACTGCATGGAGTCGGGGTCCACGGTCGGGATCTCCACCGAGGTCAGCTGGCTCGCGCCCGCGATGATCGTCAGCGTACCGTTGATGAGCGACAGGTGAATATCCTCCCTCTCGACGCCCGGAAGATCGACTGCCACCGTTACGTCATCGTCGGTCGTATACATCTCTGCTATCGGCTCAATGGTCCCTTCTGACTGGGCCTCTGCAGGATAGACAGTGGATTCAGTATCCTCTACGGCGGGCTCCGTCGCCCCGGCATCGTGGAGGACGATCTTGAACCCGTAGGCGAACGGCCTATTCTGGTCTCCCTGCTCTTTGAGCCCCTGCTCCATGAGGCGTTTCATCAGTTCGTTGAGCTGCTCGAAGATGTCTGTTGGACTGTCACTCATGTGCATCACGTTGTTTCTTCATCACTGCTGGTAGGGGGCGAGCCCCCTCCTCTGGGGACGCCCGGTCAGAACGCCGTAGCCGTCTGCGGCAGCGGGCGTTCGATCCTGGTCTTTAACTCCTTTGTGAGGCGCTTGATCTCCCCGAAGTCTTTCCTTCTTGCGTAGACCGCCTCTTTGAGGGCCTGCGCCAGGTCCTTGACTTCCTGCTCGACCTTTCCGGTCTCCCGCATCCCGGCACGGTTAACGGTCGAGACGGCATCCTCGAGCGTCGACCGCTGCTCCTGGTTATAGAGGATCTCCCAGGAATGACGTTCGTTCTCCTCCAGCCGGTCGAGATCCAGCGTACCCCTCACGCGGGTGAGGGCGTCCGCGAAGTGTTTCTTCGTGATCCTCACGTTGCCGATCGCCCGGCGCCGTTCCTCCTCGCTCTTTCCGCCCATCGCCGCGATGAATTCGCGCATGGCGGATAACTTTGCTTCGCGGACCAGTGCCTCGATATCGGCGCCGACGTAACCCTCGGTCTTCTCGACCAGGTCGTCGATGTCGACGTCGTTTGCGAGGATCTCCCTGTTCTTGAGGTACACCTCGAAGATCCTCTTTCTGCCTTCCCGGTCGGGCGGCGGGACGTAGATGATCCTGTCGAATCTGCCGGGGCGAAGCAGCGCCTCGTCCAGCATGTCCGGGCGGTTGGTAGCGCCGAGAACCACGACATTGTTCAACTCCTCGAGGCCGTCGAGCTCTGTCAGGATCTGGCTTACCACACTTTCAGTTACGTGTGACGATCCTATATAAGCTCCGCGCTTGGGCATAAGTGCGTCAATCTCGTCGAAAAAGATAATCGACGGTGCTGCTTGCCGCGCTTTTCGGAATACCTGACGGACGCCGCGCTCAGACTCTCCGACCCATTTTGAGAGGAGCTCCGGACCTTTTACGGAGATGAAATTGCATTCGCTCTCGTTTGCTACCGCTTTTGCAAGGAGAGTCTTCCCGGTCCCCGGGGGTCCGAAGAGCAGGATGCCGCGGGGGGGTTCGGTATCGAGAGAGGAGAATACTTCCGGATATTTGAGCGGCCATTCAACGGCCTCCGCGAGTTCGGCTTTGACGTCGTCGAGACCCCCTACGTCCTCCCATTTGACATCGGGAATCTCTACGAGCACCTCCCGCATCGCGCTCGGCTCAACATGCTTGTGCGCTTCGATGAAGTCCTCGTTTGTTACGCGGAGCTGGTCGATGATCTCGGCGGGGATCTCCTCCTCGATCTTGATCTGCGGTATGATCCGGCGGAGCGCGTGCATTGCGGCCTCTTTTGCGAGCAGCGCGATATCTGCGCCGACGAAACCGTGCGTGGAGCGGGCATAGTCGTCGAGGTTCACATCCTCGGCAAGCGGCATGCCCCGCGTGTGGATCTGGAAGATCTGCTGCCGCCCCTTGGTGTCCGGGATGCCGATCTCAATCTCACGGTCGAACCGGCCGCCGCGTCGGAGGGCGGGGTCGATGAGGTCCGGGAGGTTCGTTGCGGCGATAACCACCACCTTGCCCCGGGTCTTTAACCCGTCCATCAGGGCCAGGAGCTGGGCGACGATCCGGCGTTCTACCTCTCCTTTCACTTCCTCACGTTTGGGTGCGATAGAGTCGATCTCATCGATGAAGATGATTGAGGGTGCGTTCTCCTGGGCTTCTTCAAAGACCTCCCGCAGGCGCTCTTCGGACTCGCCGTAGTACTTGCTCATGATCTCGGGGCCCGAGAGCGTGATGAAGTGAGCGTCCACCTCGTTTGCTACGGCCTTTGCGATCAGCGTCTTTCCTGTTCCGGGCGGGCCGTAGAGCAGAACACCTTTCGGGGGTTCGATGCCGAGACGCTCGAAGAGTTCAGGGTGCCGGAGCGGGAGCTCGATCATCTCCCGGACGAGCTGGAGCTCACGGTCGAGCCCTCCGATATCCTCGTAGTGGACATCCCCGACAACCTCGCGCTGCCCTTCCTTGGGCTCGTACGGGGTCTCTTTCAGTTCGATCTCGGTGCTGTCGGTGACGATGTCGATGCCTTTCGGGGCCACTTTGGCGATGACGAACGTGAGCGGGTTGCCGAGGATGCTGACCCGGATCTGCTGCCCCTCGGTGACCGGCCGGCCCCGCAGGATTCTCCCCAGGTACTGTTCCCCGCCCACCAGGCGGATGGGCTGCGTCGGCTGGATGGTCACCTTTTTCGCGTATCCGGCTTCGGTCTTCCGGATCCGGACTTTGTCGTCGATCCCCGCCCCGACGTTGCTCCGGGTGTTGCCGTCGATGCGCAGGACCGCCTTGCCGGTGTCCTGCGGGAATCCCGGCCATATGAGCGTCGCCGCCTTCTGACGGCCCTCAATCTCGACGACGTCGCCGCTGACGAGACCGAGAGTCTTCATGGTGTCCATGCTCAGTCTTCCGATCCCACGGCCGGCATCCTCGTGAGCCGCTTCTTTGATGGTTACCTCAACGGATTCGGTATTAGGCATGTGAACAATCTCCTCTTTGGATGGTTTACTATAAGTAAGTGTTATCTAGTATTTATATATTCTCACTGTCCCACTCGCGTTGCACCCGGTAAATCCCTTTTTCTGTAACGATGTAATCCATCTTCACGTCGTTCTCGTCGACAGGAATGCTCTGTGCCTGCTGACAGGAGAACGCGATGCCGATCTTCTGCGCGTGCGGGCAGCGGCAGAGGAAACGGTCGTAATACCCGGCACCGTAACCGAGGCGGTTTCCTCTGGCGTCGAATGCAAGCATCGGTATGACGACGACCCCGATGTCTCCCGGCCGTGCCGGAAGTTCGTGTCCGATCGGCTCGGGCACGTTGAACGTGCTCGGGACAAGGACCGCGGGGTCCGGCAGATACGACAGGCGGAGGCTTCGGGTCTCCCGTTCGATGAGAGGCACGACAACCCGCACGCCCCGGCGGTTCAGGTCGATGATGAGGTCGTCTGTCCGGACCTCCTGGGGCTTTGAGACATAGACCATGACGGTCGTAAATCCGTTCAGAAGTTCGAGGAGTTTTCTTTCGATGCTGCTGCTGTACGTGGCGATCGCTCGAGGCGAGAGAAGAGACCTGGCCTCCTTTGCCTGCTCCCGGAGGGCCGCCTTTGTCTGGCTCATTGTGAAAAAGGTTTGGCTGAATCAGACCATAAAGTATGCATGCCCCGGGGTGTGCGGCCTACTCCTCCGCCCCCTGTTCTTTGCCGTAGACCTCCCGGAACTGGCGGAGGGAGGACGCAAGGACCCGGGTTTTGCCGACCATGGCGGCGATCAGGAGGGTGTCGAGGACCTCGTCGCGCGATGCCCCTTCCTTCAGGGCGGCTCCGAGATGTACTTTCAGGCAGTTTTCCGCCCCTGCTCCCGCAGCGGCGGCAACGGCGATCAGTTCCGCGGTTTTTGCGTTGAGGGAGTCCGGCCGGGCGATCCGGGAATCGGCGATGGCTGAGAGCGCGAAGGTGTCGGGCCGGTCCCGGAGAACGGTGAAGATGAACGGCACGACGCCGAGCATCTCTCTTATGTCCTCCGTGATATCGTCGCCGAGATCGTCTGCATGGGTAAGAAAGTCGCTCACCAGTTTTTCGGTATCGGGTTTCATGAGATCTCCTCGTAATGAGTGTGAACGGGGAGGAGGATAACGGTGTGGTTTTTGTATGCATCCGTTGGTACGGGAGTCGAGTATGAAGTAGGGGTGTACACGATTGATAACCGCGAGTTCGCTCTATGGGTATAATATCCATGAGGTCAAACCTGCGTTATGGACGGCATTGTATGTCCTGATCTTCAAGGTACATCCGTGGGCTACAAAACCGGTCCGGATGTTATGCCCGGAGGCGAACGAAAAAATGTCAGTATCGAAGTCCTGGGACTGGAACGCTGAAAAGGATAATGTATGGCTCATACCCGGCGAAGAGAGTCACTATATCGCCTATCGCTGGAAGGAGGCGGGGTTTAAAGATCTGCTGGATTTCGGTTGCGGTTTAGGTCGCCACTCCATTTTTTTTGCGAATTACGGGTTTTGCGTATCGGCGTTTGATCTATCATCCGACGGGGTTAGGCATCTGAGAGAATGGGCAAACCGGGAAGGTTTATGCATTGATACCCGGGTTGCCGACATGCTGCAATTGCCGTATTCAGACAGTTCTTTTGACTGCCTCTTTGCATATCACGTCGCATCTCATACCGACACCCGCGGGATGAACGTCATTTTGAGGGAGATCAAGCGAGTGTTGAAGCCCGGCGGTGAGTTTTATTTGACGCTGTGCTCCAAGGAGACCTGGTCGTTTACTGAGGCCGGGTATCCCAGACTGGACGAAAACACGATTGTGAAGACCGATGAGGGTCCGGAAAAGGATATCCCGCATTTTCATGTGAACCTGGACGATGTGCTCCGGTTGTTTTCAGATTTTACGCTATTGGACGTTCGACACACCAATGACTGCTTCCTTGAAGGCAGAAAGCAGGATAGCAAGCATTTCTTTATACTTGGGAAAAAGTAAGAGCGGTGATGGGGAGAAGAGTCCGCCGAACCCCCTCCTTCTTTCTATCCTTTAGAAGTTGAAATGCCGCCCGACGATCTTCAACGCACAGTAGTCCCCGCACATCGTGCAGGCATCGGTATCGGCCGGCATCCGCTCGGCCCGGATCGCCCGGGCGCGCTCGGGGTTGATCGCGACTGAAAATTGCCGCTCCCAGTCGAGGTCCCGGCGGGCGTGTCCCATCTCGAGGTCGGCATCCCGCTTTTTGAGCTTGATCATATCCCCGACGTGGGCGGCGATCCTCGAACTGATGACGCCCTCGTAGACCTCCTCGGGCGTGGGGAGCGCCAGGTGCTCCGCCGGCGTCACGTAGCAGATGAAGTCGGCGCCGTAGGAGGAAGAGAGTGCGGCCCCGATGGCGGCCACCCGGTCGTCGTAACCGGGCGCGATGTCGGTGACCAGGGGCCCGAGCATGTAGAACGGTTTCCGGTTCGTAACCCGCTTTTCGAGGACGACGTTCGTCTCGATCTCGTCGATGGGGATATGCCCCGGTCCCTCGATGATCGCCTGCACGCCCTCTGCATGCGCCTTGTCGGCAAGCTCCGCGTTGATGAGCAGTTCCTGGATCTGGGCGCGGTCGGTTGCGTCGTGGACGGCGCCTGCCCGCATACCGTTGCCGAACGAGAGGGTGACCTCGTGCTCTTTGAGGATCTCAAGCAGGTAATCGAACTCAGCGTAGAGCGGGTTCTCCTTCTCGTTGTGGAGCATCCACGCGGTCATGAAGGCCCCGCCCCGGGAGACGAGCCCGGCATGGCGTCCCTGGTTCTTCAGGCGCTTCATCGTTTCGTAGTTGATCCCGGTATGGATTGCCATGAAGTTGGTCCCGAGTTTCGCCTGCTCCGCCGTGATCCGGAAGAGGTCGTCTTCTTTCATGTCGACGACCGCGCCATACTTCCGGGCGGCCTCGATGAACGCCTGGTAGAGCGGGACCGACCCGACCGAGAGGGTCGTCGTCCCGACGACCCGGCGCCGGATCTCCGTCATGTCGCCGCCGGTGGAGAGCTCCATCAGGGTATCGGCACCGGCACGCTCGGCCTGCCGGGCCTTCTCGATCTCCATATCTACATCGACGATATCCGAGGACGTCCCGATGCTTGCGTTGACCTTCGTGCGGAGCCCTTCGCCGATACCGCAGATCTTTACCTTCCGGTAAGGAGAGACCGGGATGACGATGTGACCCTCGGCCACGCCGCGCCTGACGAAATCTTCAGTTACACCTTCTGCTGCTGCGACGGTTCGCATCTCCTCGGTGACGACGCCGCGCTGTGCGTCTTCTATGAGACCCATGGCCATATGTTTGTAGAAAAGAGTTGATAAAGGCTTGTTTTTTCAATTCCGGCTAAGATATTGTTGATCTCTCCTCAAGTAAAATTGTTTTTACCTTATTCAGATCCTGTTACGCTATCCGGAAAGCCAAGGCTTACAAGAGATCGGGGAGCACCAGTATACCGTCTGGTGATCCGTTGTACGTTAATTTTGGGGGTTTCATCCCGATCAGCACCGTCGACTGGCGGGGGCGGGCGGCCTGCACCGTCTTCCTCCGGGGGTGCCCCGCGCGTTGTTTCTACTGCCACAATGCCGCCCTCCAGGGTGGCGAAGACCCCCGCGACGCTGAAGAGGTCCTCTCGATGATCCGGGGCTCCCGTACTCTTGCAGGCGCCGTGGTCTTCTCCGGCGGGGAGCCTACCCTGCAGGGGCCGGCGCTCGTCCACCTCGCCGCCGCCGCCCGTACTCTGGGTTTCTCCGTCGGCCTGCATACGAACGGGATGTTCCCCGGGGTGCTTGAGGACTTGATCGACCGGCGTCTGGTGGATATGATCGCGCTCGATATCAAGACCACGTGGGAGCGCTACGACGGCCTTCTCGGGCTTGCGGCCGTCGATGCCGTGAAGCGGTCGCTCGCCGTTTGCAGGCAGGCGAGGGCCGACGGCAGCCTCGAAGATTTCGAGGCCGTGGTCACTCTCTTTCGCGGCCGCGAGTGCGACCTCCCGTCCATTGCGGAGGCGGTCGGGGAGACGGACCTCGTGCTCCAGCAGGGAGTCGCCCCGGGTTTTTCTCCTCTGACCCGGCCGGAACTCGAGACAGCGGCGGCACCGCTCGGGCGGAGCGTCCGGATAAGGACACGGGAGGACGGAGAGGTCCGCTACGACCCGGAGCGGTGACTGTTCCGGCGGGTGCACCGTTCCCGGTTCTGCCGGTGCAGCGGTGACGTTAAGCATAAGAGCGTCGGGAACGCAAAGTTTATGGAGATGGCTGCGGCGACCGCCACAGCCCGCTGTTCTGGATATACTATATAAAGTGGAGAAGCCTCGATGAAGGTCATTGGAATCGTAGGTATGCCGGCAAGCGGAAAAGGAGAGATATCAAAGATCGCCCGGGACCTCGGGATTCCGGTCGTGGTCATGGGGGACGCGATACGGGACCGGGTGAGAGAGGCCGGGCTTCCGGTGACGGACGCAAACTGCGGCACGATCGCCGGAAAGTTGCGCGCGGACCTCGGCATGGACGCCGTCGCCCGGATCACCATCCCGGCCATCGAGGCCCGGTCCTCTCCGGTGGTCCTGGTCGACGGCATCAGGGGCGACTACGAGGTGGCGACGTTTCGGGAGCACTTCCCCGACTTCACGCTCATCGGGATCGTCTCTTCGTTTGAGACCCGTTATCGGCGGCTCGCGAACCGGGGCCGGCCCGACGACACCCTCACCGCCGACGAGCTCCGGGTCCGCGACGAGCGGGAGCTCGGGTGGGGGCTCGGTCGAGCCCTCTCCCTGGCAGACTGTCGCGTTGTGAACGAGGGAACGCTCGAAGAATTTACCGCGGAGGTCCGTGCCCTGCTCCGCCGTCTCGGAGGGAGGGCATGAGTCTTATTCCGTATTTTTCATCTTCATCCAAGGTCTGGGAGTCGCGGGACTGGGTCTTCGGACTCGAGGACATCGGGTACACCGGCTGGGAGATCGTTGCCGACGGGAAGTATCGCCTGGACAACCCCGAAAATTTCGCCGCCATCCGGGAGAACCTCGAAAGCACCGGTCTACTCGCGACCGTCCACGCTCCCTACAGCGACTTAAACCTTGCATCGCTGAATTACCCCATCTGGCGCGAGTCCATCCGTCAGACCTGCTGCTGCATCCGCTACGCGGCCGACCTGACCGACCGGGTAACGGTTCACCCCGGGTTTGTCTCCCCCGTAGGAAAACTCGTCCCCGAGAAGGTCTGGGAGATGCAGAAGACCGCACTTGTCGAGATCGGGAAGTATGCGGAGGAGCACGGCGTCCTTGCATGCGTCGAGAACATGATCAGCATCAAGGACTTTCTCTGCCGCTACCCGGAGGAACTCCTCGGACTCACGGAAGGGATTGCGGGGATCGGGGTCACCCTCGACATAGGGCATGCCAACACCAACGGTCTTGTGGATGCGTTTCTCGCCCATGTCCGGGAAGCCAGTCACCTGCATGTCCACGACAACCACGGAAAGTCGGACGAGCACCTTGCCCTCGGCGACGGGACCATCGCCTGGGAGAAGGTCGGGTGGGTCGTTGCCCGCGATTACTCCGGCCGGGTCGTGATCGAGGGCCGGACGCTTGAAGAGGCAAAGCGGAGCCTTGCAGCATTCAGGGAGTGGTTTGTATAGCCGGCGAGACCCTGCACGTTCACTTCCTCGGTACGGCGGGTGCGCTCCCGTCGCCGCAGCGAAACCCCTCCTGTATCCTGATCCGACGGGGTTCCGATACCCTGCTCTTCGACTGCGGGGAGGGTACCCAGCAGCAGATGATGCGCGCCCGGACCGGGTTCACCGTGAACGCCATCTTCATCACCCACTGGCATGCCGACCATTTCCTCGGTGTCTTCGGGCTTATCGAGACCCTTGCGTTCATGGGACGTACCGACCCGCTTCCGATCTACGGCCCTCCCTGGGTGGAGGAGTTCGTCGAGATCGTGCAGAAGATTAACCGCCACACCCGGGGATTTTCCGTCACCGCTCACGCTCTCGACCACGGTTCGGTCGTGCCCTTCAGCGGCTACACCGTCCGGGCGTTCGCCACGTCTCACGGCATCCCCGGGCTCGGCTACGTGATGGAGGAGGATGAACGGCCCGGCCGGTTCAACCGCGAGCGGGCGATTGCGCTCGGCATCCCGCCGGGTCCGCTCTTCGGGAGGCTGCAACGCGGGGAAGCGGTCCGCATCGTCCGCGACGGCGTCGAGACCGAGGTCCTGCCCGTCGATGTGCTGGGAGAGCCGCGCCCCGGACGGAAGGTCGTCTATACCGGGGACACCCGACCGCTCCAGAACCAGCCCGAGACCGCGGCGATGATCCGGGACGCCGACCTCCTGATCCACGACGCTACGTTCGACGACCAGGAGAGCAACCGCGCCCGGGAGGTCCTGCACTCCACCGCCGGTGAAGCCGGTGAGGCCGCCCGGGCCACAAACGCCCGTATGCTTGCCCTGATGCATATAAGCTCCCGGTATACGAGCACAGCAAACCATATACGCGATGCAAAGCGACAGTATGAGGGAGACGTGATCCTGCCGGCAGACCTGACGGTGCTGGAGGTCCCGTATCGAGGTTGATTGCGATGGACGGTGATGGTGATGTGGCAGGGTCTCTTCAGCCAGAACCGCCTGATCCTGACCGGTCTTGGCGCTTTGCTCGCCAGCGCCGCTGCCTTAAGCATTGCAGGCATCTATCTTGGCTCCGTCCGTGAAGTCCTCAGCCTGATCCCCGGCCTGATGGTGCTTCTGCCGTCGACCATCAATATGCGGGGGAGCATCGCCGGGGTTTTTGCATCCCGCCTCTCGTCGTCGATGCACCTCGGGGAGTTCTCCATCGACTTTCGGGACGGCTCGGTCCTCGGCGATAATATCCGTGCCTCGCTCGTGGTGACGGTCGAGACGGCCTTCGCGCTCGGCATCCTCGCCTACGCGGCGGGTCTTCTCTTCGGGTTTCCCACGGTGGGCGTCGTCGACCTCGTGCTGATCTCGGTTGTGAGCGGGATCGTCTCCGGGCTTGTGGTGACGGGAGTCACCCTGGTCGTTGCGCTTGTAAGTTACCGTTACGGCCTCGACCTCGATATGATCGCCGCACCGACCGTCACCACCTCCGGAGACATCGTCACGCTCCCGATCCTCATGCTCTCCGCGACATCGGTCATGCTCCTTTCCCCCGGGGCACGCCAGGCGCTCGGTGTCGTCGTGGTCGCCGTCGTCATAGCCACGCTCCTCTACACCCGCCGCCGGTCGGAGGGGACGGGAGCCATCGTCCGCGAGAACCTCGCTCTCCTCATCCCGCTCGGCGTCTTCGGTACGCTGGCCGGGCTGACCTACTCGTTCAATCTGGACAACTTGCTTGTGCTTGCGGTCTTCCTCATCCTGATACCGCCGTTCACGGGCGGACTCGGATCGATAGGCGGCATCCTCGCATCGCGCCTATCGACGGAGATGCACACCGGCGAAGTCAACCCCTCGTTCCTCCCCGGGCGCGGTGTCGTGCATCATTTTATTATTTCCTATCTCTATACGTTGATACTGCTTCCACTGCTGGCGCTCATCGCGCATGGTGCGGCGGTGCTCATGGAGTTAAACAGCCCCGGCCCCGGGGTACTGGTCACCATCAGCCTTGTAGCAGGTCTGGCCGTCGTGACACTGGTGAACGGCGTGGCGTATATAACCGCCAGCCTTTCGTTTCGGTATGGTCTCGATCCCGACAACTTCGGAATCCCTGTCATCACAAGCCTGATCGACCTGATCGGCGCAGCCACCCTTGTGACAGTGATGAACCTGCTGTTGTAGTAAAACATGAGAAAATGGTTGACAGACCCATGACGGAACGTGAATATCAGCCGATCAGCTTCAAAGACGTTCTGATCGAGATGAAGGACGTCTCGGAACTGATGGTTGACCTCGCCTATTCTGCGATACTCTTCGACAGCAAAGAGATAGCGCTCGAGGTGATTAATCTCGAGGAAAGCATGAATAAACTGGTTTATCAGGCCAGAATTCAGAGCGTCCTTGGTGCTCGAAGGCTCGAAGAGGCGGAAGCGATGAGCGGTATGCTTCAGGTGGCTGAGGCAGCGGAGCGAATTGCGAACTCGGCTTCCGACGTAGCAAAACTTATCCTGAAAGACATCAGGTTCCCGGCAAAACTCAAGCGCGTCTTTCCCGAAGCTGAAGAGATTGTCACCCGGGTTATCGTCGGCCAGGGAAGCGAACTTGTCGGCCGCACGCTCGGCGAACTTAAAATCCAGAGTACGACGGGTATGCAGGTGATTGCCATCCGTCGCGGGAGGGGCTGGATCTACGACCCCGATAAAACCACCCGGGTGGAGAGCGGCGACATCCTGATATCGCGGGGCTCGGAGGCCGGAGCGGCTATCCTCTCCCGGATGGCGGGGGTGACGGAATGCGCCCCGGGAAAATCCTCGCATGCGGCCGAGGTCGATGACCTTGACCGGGCGGTCCAGTTGATCATCGAGATGAAAAACCTCTCGGAACTCTCCGTTGGACTGGCATACACCTCCCTGCTCTTCAACAACAAGGAGGTCGCGCACGAGGTGGTCGCCCTTGACTCGACGCTCGACGACATGCGCTACGACCTGGACCTCTGGATCCTTGAAGCGGCGCGAAAGATCGACGATGTGCGCTACCTCCGGGGTCTTTTGTATATGTCCTCTTTTGCACAGGGGATCAGTGATTCTGCCCACGCCATTGTCGACGTAATCCTGCGTGATATTGAGGTCCCGCCGGTCTTTAAGAAGATCGTCCGTGAGTCGGATGAGATTATCACGCGGGTTCCTGTGGCCGGCTCGTCGCTGCTCGTGGCGCGGACCCTTAAGGAGGCGTCGCTTTCGACGGTGACCGGGATGGTCGTGCTCGCCATCAAACACCGCGACCGGTGGGTCTACCGCCCGGGGAAGGATGTCCGACTAGCGAGCGGTGATATTATCATCGCCAAGGGCAGACGGGATGGTGAGTGCCGGTTGTATGAACTTGCCGGATACCCCGCCAGGGTGCCCGAAGAAGAATGATTTGGTGAACTGTTATGGAAGATACAAACGACATGATTGTCTATCGCCTCGGGGCGAACTGTGACCTCGACGAGGTGGAAGAAGGAAAGACGTATCTTGGACGGGTGCAGGGTTTCGCCCCGTTCGGCGTCTTCGTCCAGTTGAATGATCGGGTTAAGGGGCTCGTTCATAAGAGTAATGTAAAGTTGCAGCATACCGAGCGCGACCCGATCATCGTTCACGTCCTCCAGATCCGGAGCAACGGCAACATCGACCTTGAAGAGGTTACGCCGACCGTCTACCAGACCCAGAACGTGAACAAGAAGACGACGAATGTGCTTCTTTCCGATATCGGGAAGAAGATCGGCAGGACGGTACTGATCGAGGGCGAGATCGCCCAGATCAAGCAAACATCGGGACCGACGATCTTTACGGTCGTGGACGAATCCGGCACCGCAAACGCGGCTGCATTCATCGAGGCGGGTGTCCGCGCCTACCCTGAGGTGAACCTCGGTGATATCGTTTCCCTCACGGGTGAGGTGATGCAGCGCAACAACCAGCTCCAGATCGAGGCCAGGTCCATGGCGGTCATGGACCCGGGGGACGCGGGCGAGGTCCGGGGGCGTATCGATGCGGCGCTTGAGAAGCGTGCGGAACCGCCCGACCTTCCGTTCCTTATTGAGAGTGAGGTCCTTGACGCTCTCCGGCCCCGGATGCGCCAGGTGGCAAAGGAGATCCGGAAGGCGGTCCTGACCGCGAGGCCGATTATCCTCCGGCACCATGCGGACGCTGACGGGATCTGTGCTGCCGTTGCTATTGAGCAGGCGGTGACCGCGCTGCTCCGTGAGAGCGCCGGAGACTTCGATGCAGAGTACTTCCTCTTCAAACGGTCGCCGTCCAAAGCCCCGTTCTACGAGGTGGAGGACATCACGCGCGACCTCGACTTCGCTCTCAAGGACAACGTCCGCTACGGACAGAAGATGCCGCTGATCCTCCTGATGGACAACGGGTCCACCGAGGAGGATATGCCGTCGCTGAAGTTGACCCGGATCTACGGTCTCCCGGTGATGGTTGTGGACCACCACCATCCCGATAAGGTCGTGGATGATTACCTGATCGGGCACGTGAACCCCTATCTGGCGGGGGGAGATTACGGGATCACGGCCGGGATGCTGGGAACGGAGATCGCCCGCATGGTCAACCCGGCGATCGAGGACCAGATCCGGCACCTGCCGGCGATTGCGGGGGTCGGCGACCGGAGCGAAGCACCGGAGCGTGCCCGTTACCTCGCGGTGGCCGCACCCGGCTACTCGGAGGACGATTGCCGCGATATTGCTCTGGCACTCGATTATGAGCAATTCTGGCTCCGGTTCGGCGATGGGAGAGAACTTGTCAAAGATATCCTGAACCTCTCCGGTAAGCCAGAACGCCATGAACAGTTCGTCGACCTGCTGGTCGAAGAGGCAAATCACGCGATCGAGGAGCAACTCAGTGCCATCATGCCCCACGTCGAGAGCCGGGTGCTGCAGAACGGGGCTCATCTCTTCATGCTCGATGTGGAGATCTTCGCTCACAGGTTCACGTTCCCGCCGCCCGGCAAGACTTCGGGAGAGGTGCATGACCGGCTGGTCAAAGCGCATCCGGGAGAGCCGGTCGTCACGATCGGGTTCGGGCCGGACTTTGCCGTCTTGCGTTCCCGGGGCGTCATGATGAACATACCCCGGATGGTGCGCGAACTCCATAGTGAGATCTCCGGCGGCGGGGTGAGCGGCGGCGGTCATCTTGTCGTCGGGAGCATCAAGTTCGTCGAGGGAATGCGCGATGTGGTACTGGATAGCCTGATCCAGAAGATTGGCGAAGCACCAATCTGATCGCTACTTCTTTCTCGCTGATATTCCTCTCTGCCGGGTTCTTCTCTTTTGCGGCCCTGGTTCGGGTCTTTTCACGGGCACTGTGTCTTCTTACGGCGCTTGTTTCCGTATAACGATCTCTCCAGCATTGCTATGTCTGGGAGAACCACTACCGGTGTATCTTTGATTGATACCGAAATATAAAAATAGGTTTATACCGAATCGCGGTCCTCATGGCAGGAAATCGATGGACATGGAGAGGACTCCTGGTAGTGCTCTTCGTGACAGCAGCGGCCCTTATGTTTCCCGTGACGGCCCAGAGCACGGCATCCGCAGAACCTCTGACCTGGACTCTCCCCCCGACCCCCGAAGAAACTCCGGATGATGCGACTCCGGAGGCAACTCCGGATGAGACGCTGAGCAACGAAACTCCGGATGACGAGACAATCAACGAAACCGTTGTCGATGAGACTCTGGACGACGTGACTCCGGACGAGACTCCGAGCAACGAAACCCCGGCTGACGGGACAACCAACGAAACGGCTAACGAAACCCCGGGCAACGAGACTCTCAACGAGACTGCTGTGGAGACCGGACCGCCCATCATCATCGGGACGGATGAGGTGACGACGGAAGCGACACCGGCAGAGACTTCAACGGCCGAGATGCCGACCTTCACGCCGATACAGGCGGCACAGGTCAACGTAAGCCCGACAGCTACCGCCCCTCTCTCGCTTGTCGGCGTCGTTACGGCGGTTGCAGTAGCCGGGCTCCTTGTCGTGATGCGGAGGAACAGGAAGTAACGAGAGGATACAGGGTTCCTACCGGATCGGTGCCGGACGGCCGCGTCTCCGGGTCAACGGCGCCTATACCGGGCGCTCCACCGTTATGCAGCCCCGATAAAAGAGGGGGCCAGTCCCACCCCTTCCGGCATATCGACCGCCTCGCCTCACCGTTCGGCGCGCCGATGCACAATAATATCCGGTGATTTGTATAGATCTATGGAGATATTTTGGTGTCAAATGAGTAGGTTTTTATAGTGCTCGCTACAAAAAGCACTTGCTCACGAGGGAATGAGTCGATGTCGACAAAAGATCGAATTAAAGAGAAATATACCGATACCCAGAGGAAGATCCTGTACCACCTCAAATCCGGGCTGAAGACAGGCAAATCCTACTTCAAATCAAAGTATATCGCGACGGACCTGGGTCTTTCCCCGAAAGAAGTCGGGATCAACCTTGCTATCCTCTCGGAGATCTGCGACGAGCTGGATATCAAGCGCTGGAGTTACTCGAACAGTACGACGTGGCGTGTTACCCCCCGGGCAGCATAGTTTTATTCTGGAACGCCGTACTCTACGGCATGAAGATCGTCGAGTTCGAAGCACCTGTCGAGTTTGTGGCCACCATCAACGACCACAAAGACTGCCTCATGTCCCAGGACAAGAGTCACGAGAACCCTGCTGTGCTCTGGTTTAATATCGATGTCCCGAAGGGGCACGGTATACAGGCCGGAGACCGTGTCCGGGTCACGGTCGAAAAGATCTGAGTTAAGGCTCGCTGCGGTTGGGGCCCCCCTCCTCGTCGCGGATGGGACCCCAACACGTTCACGGTGCGTGGGAAAAGAGGTTCTATTCGATAGGATTTTCCAGGTATTCAGGGAGCGTCTCCAGAGTGATGCGGTAGGAGTCGACCTCATCCACACTGACGATGACGTAGAAGTCCTTACCGCCCCTCTCGACGTTTTTGATGATGCCGCCCGGGTAATGCAGGTCGGCCCCTTCTACAATGGTCCCGCTCTCGAGTTCCACAAGTGCCATCCTGAAGTGTGCCGCTTCAGGCCTTACCGTTGAAGAGAAACTGCAGTTCAGCCTCCAGATCGCGTAGGGCACATGGAATGCCTCGGTGATGCCTCCTCTTGTTTCCTCGATGTACGCGAACGGGATGATCTTCGTGGTCTCCTTCCATGGCGGGTCGGAACCCCCATAGAACGTGAGATTATCGGGGAGGTGACAGAGGGGGTAACTCCAGAACCCGGCCGTATAGGTGAGCCTGGCAGGTTCGGGCGGTACGGGCGATGTCGGCGCAGGGGCAGCGGTGACGGTGGGCGGCGGGGGGATGTTTTCCGGAATTTCCGACCCCGCATCCGCTACAGGCGGGCGAAATATCACCGCTATTGCGGAGACGATGATCAGGGCAGCAACGATGCTCAATGCGTCGCCTTTATCCACAGGTATAGTAGGAGGGAGTACAAGGCAAAAGACCTTCTGGTTTGAGATCTGTATTCTCCCCTGGTAATCGTGGAAATTGTCGTTTGAGATTTGAATAATCCCGGTTTTATCATGTATCCCCTCTCGATTGAGGTTTTAAAACGGAACCGTTAATACAGAGGCAGTTCCAATGTCCTGATGAGAGCATGGACGTCACTGAGGTTCGCACGTGGGTGATCTTTTATCTGCTCTCGTTTGTGGTGCTCCTCGTAGCGGTCTTCATTACCCAGAGCGACAGCCAGCTCTGGGTCAGCCTCATGCTCATCATCGTCGTCGTCGGAGTAAATTTTTACCTGCTCTTCTCTGAGTTGAGGCGTTACCAGGCCCGGAAGGCGTTCATGCACCGGATGTCGCAGTTCGACGAAACCGAGACGGACACGGACTCTTCCGGCCACCGCTGGTAATGAGGTTGTCCCAAAATTCTGCTCTGCCAAGGCCCGGATGGCAAACACATGACATGCAAGCGTTTTGATCAAGGTAGTACAAAAAAAGGTTTGCGGACCTTTTTGGGACGATTACGATCTCTCCCTATGCAGCTTTTCGGAATATCTTTTGCATCGTGTTGTACGGCGTAAAGAGGCTCTCCACCTCCCTTGAAAGGTACTCCGTTTTACCTATGATATAGAAGCCGTCGTTCGCAAGTGCGGAGTAAAAAAGGTGCGTCAGGTCATTTTTTTGCTTTTCCGTGAAGTAAATGGTGACGTTCCGACAGGTGACGGCGTCAAGGTATCGTGCGATGGGAACGCCCGACATCAGGTCGTGTTTCCGAAACTTGACGAGGTCTTTGATGTGAGGACGCACTTCAAACTTACCATCGTCATGGCTGATAAAATGCTTGCGGATTCTCTTCTCATCCACATTTTCGAGCGCCTTTCTGTCATAGATCCCGGCCGCGGCTTTCTGCAGCACCACGGCGTCGATATCGGTCGCGTATATCGTTACGCTGACCCCCGGATGGAGTGCCATAAGTTCGTGTACGAGGATCGCTATCGAGTAGGGCTCTTCACCCGTGGCGCAGCCGGCGCACCAGATCCTGATCGTGTCTCTCCGACGCGCAAGGTCCGGCAACACGTCCCGTCGTATCACCTCAAAGACCTCCGTGTCCCGGAAAAATTTGGTGACGTTGATGGTGAGAGCATTGCGGAGCAGATTGATCTCCTCCGGGTTTGCGAGGAGATACTTGTGATAGGCCTCGTAATCTGCAGTATTCGTCAGGCGCATCCGCGAGAGGATACGCCGTTTGATGTAATCCTCTTTATAGTTTGAACACTGGATCTGGACCAGCTTCTCGATGCTCCTCTGGAGTGATGCAAATGCGTCCATGCCGTTCTTTCTCTCGTCCCGGACGCTTTACGGAGCGTTCTGGTAGTGCCCGATGTCGCTGATCACTTTCTGGACATTGAGCCAGATGATGAGGGTCTCGATCTTCTCGTCATCTTCGCCCCCGATCTTGATGATTGCTTTGACGTAACTGCTGATCGACGATGTGATACCTTCATTGATGTGTTCTATCTGGTCGTCACGAACCGAAATGACGCCGTGAACATCGTCGACGATGATCCCCACGTTCGACCCGCCTGCTACGTCCGGCATCAGCACGATGATCTTTCGGCTATCGGCCTCTTCCGATTCCGGGAGCCCGAGGAGATTTCTGAGATCGATGATGTTCGTGATCTCGCCCCGCAGGTTGATGATACCCGCAAGGTACTCGGGAGCGCGGGGGAGGGGAGTGATTGGCATCATCTCCACGATCTCCCGCGCAATCTGGATGTCCAGCGCGTAGTGTTCCTCCCCGAGCTGGAACTCTACAACGTCTACGGGTGCTGTCATCGTCTCCTCCTTCTAGTTAATCTTGAACTGTTTGAGTGCCGCTTCCATCTGTTCGGCCATACTTGCCAGTTCGTGAGATGCGCTCCCGACCTCCTGCGTTGAGGCGCTGACCTCTTCTGCAAGCGCCGCCATGTCTTCGGTGCGGTCCAGGCTCTCCTTGGTCATGTGGTTGGACTCGTCCATCTTCTGCATGACATCGTTGGTGGAGCCGGCCTGGTCTTCGGTGGCCTTCGAGATCTCGGTGATGCCGTGGGCGACTACCTCCACACTGTTGACGATCCGGTTTAAGCCCACAATGACCTTGTTGACGCTCTCGATGCCTGCCTGGATCTCCTGATGAGACGCCTGCATCGAACCGGTGGTCTTCTCGGTGCTGGCCTGGATCGTCCGGATCAGGTCCTCGATATCCTGGCTCGCACGCTTGGACTCCCCGGCAAGGTTCCGGATCTCGCCTGCGACCACGGCGAATCCACGACCGTGCTCTCCGGCGCGGGCGGCCTCGATTGCGGCGTTCAACGCAAGGAGGTTTGTCTGGTTGGCAATGTCGGCGATCAACTTGACGATATTGTTGATCTCCCGCATCTGGTTGTTGAGGGTGCTGATCTCGTCTACGGTCTGCTTGGAGATCCCCTCAACAAGCTGCATCTTCTTCGCCGCGACTTCGCCGAGCGAGGCCGCTTCTTTCCCTTCTTCCGACGCCTTTGCGGCCTGGTCCATGACCTCCTGCGACGTGCTTGCGATCTCCTCGATAGACGCCGAGAGGTCGTTGATATCCTTCCCGATCTCTTCGATCTTGTCGAGTTGCCGGCGTGCATCTTCCGACGACTGCTGTGTCGAGGTGGCAACCTGCTCGGTGGCCCGGATGATCTCGTCGGTGCTCTTGCTGACCTCTTTTGTCGTCAGGTCCACCTGGTGCCCTGTTTTTGCCACTTCTCCGAGGAGTGTGCGGATGGCGGTCAGCGAAGCGTTGTAATCGTTCTTGACGACCTGGAGCGGGTCGTCGTTTCCTGCATTCACAAACGCCGTCAGGTTGCCCTGTGCCATGGCGGCGAGTGCTTCCCCAAGCTCTTCGGCGCTTTCGGCGAGTCTCTCTTTCTCCTGCTTTGCAGTCTCCATCAGGTTTTTAACCTGCTCTTCTCTCTCCCGCTGCTCCGTGATATCGTTGTAGACGGTGAGAACCGAGTCCAGATTGCCGGTACGGTTGAGGAGCGGGATGTTGTGCCGATCAAGGAGGTAGGTGCCGGCCGGGAACTCTATTGCTGCCTCTCCGTGGCTTGCCTGCCGTGTCCGTATAGTGTCGAGAATCCCCTGTCCCGACTGGGAACGGTATTTGAAGTCCTGTGTGGTGAGCCTCGACGCCTGGTCTTCGGTGTACCCCGAGAGTTTCAGGAACGCCTTGTTTGCCATCTTCAGGGTCGCATCAGGGTTCCAGAGGAGGATCGGCATCGGGTTCTCCTGAACCATGACGTCCGTCTGTTCCTGCAGTTCCTTGATCTCTTCCATCTCTTCCTGCTGTTTGGTCCAGTCGTTCCAGACGTAGAAGGCCATCTCGATCTCGCCTTTCTTGTCGAGGATGGGGATGGCGTTCAGGGTGAGGTATTTCTTCACGCCGTCGGGCCACTTGACCATGACGTCGCTTCTGGCGAGTTTTTTCGTCTCGTAGCAGGTGTAGAAGTCCACGCCGTTGAGGATGGTGATGTCGTAGTCGTAGAGTTTCTTTGCAAGGGTCTCTTCCCGGGTCCCCCGCCACATCCGGACGTACTCGTCGTTAATGTCGATCCGGCTCTTGTCCGAGCGGAGCGTCGCGATTGCAAGCGGGTTCTGCTTGATCATCGCATCCACCCGGTATTCGGTCTTCTTGACTTCTTCCTCCTTCTCATGGAGGTCGGTCCAGTCGTTCCAGACGTAGAAGGCCATCTCGATCTCCCCTTTTGCATCGAGGATAGGGATGGCGTTCAGGGTGAGGTATTTCTTCACGCCGTCGGGCCACTTGACCATGACATCGCTTCGTGCCGGTTTCTTCGTCTCGTAGCAGGCGTAGAAGTGCACGTCGTTGAGGATGGTGATGTCGTAGTCGTAGAGTTTCTTTGCAAGGGTCTCTTCCCGGGTCCCCCGCCACATCCGGACGTACTCGTCGTTGATATCGATCCGGCTCTTGTCCGAGCGGAGCGTCGCGATTGCAAGCGGGTTCTGCTTGATCATCGTATCGACGCGGCGCCGTATCCGCCGGCTTTCCTCCTCCCCCTCCCGCTGCCGGGTGAGATCGTTGTAGATGATGAGGATGCTCTCGATCTCGTTCTTCTCGTCGAGAAGCGGAATGCCATACTGCTCAAGTGTATGGGTCCCCGAGGGTAATTCGACGACGACTTCCCCGTACACGCGTTTTCTCTCCCGGATGGCCTGCCGGAGGCCGGAACCATTCAGTGAGAGTATCTTGAAGTCCGAGAGCCTCCTTGAGAGCACCTGCCCCTCCGGGATCCCGCTCATCTCGGCATAAGCAGCGTTTGCCAGGGTAATTTTGAACTGCGGGTCGACAACCAGGATGGGCATAGGGTTTTCCTGGACGATCGTCTCGGACCGCTGCCGGGCGGCTCCTGCCGCCTCCAGTCTGTTCTGGAGGTCCCGCTTCTCCTCCTGCGTCTTCTCAAGCAGCGCATTAATCGAAACTGCGAGCGGCCGAAACTCCTCCGGAACGCCGGCAAGGTCGATCTTCGCCAAGTCGTCGCCGTCGATCCCTGCGTGGAGCGCACCTTCGATGGCCTCCGGCAGTACCACCGGCCCCTGTTCTATCTTCTGTCCTGCAGTACCCGGCACAATCGGCCCGGTGAATAGTGCTTTCCTTCCAGGTTTATCGGTCATTGATTACACCTCATCATGTTCATTGTCCAGTTCCAGGAGCGCAGTTGTTATTGCTCGGTACTCTCTGCCCGCCTCGTTTTCGGGCGCGTAGTGGGAGATTGGAAGTCCTCGTTGTTGTGATTCATAGATTGCAGGTGAGTAGGGGACGGTGAATACCTGTTTGAACGTTTTTTTGACCTCGGATTCAAAAGTCTTCAGCCGCTCCTGCTCTTTTTCCTCTTCTGCGGAGGAGCCGGGTGAGAAGATCCGTTTCAGGAAGAGCGCGAGGCCGCGCGTTCCGGTCGCCTGGCTGCCTGAACCCTTCCAGCGGGTCAGGATGGCGAAATCCGCTACGACGTCCTCTCCGAGCATCTCTCTAATGTCATCAAAGACCATTGAAAGGGCTTCCATACCTCTGAGGGCAAAAGTACCGGAATCGAGGGTGACGATGGTGTGGTCCGCTGCGACGAGTCCATTGATGACGAACTGGCCCATGCTCGGGGGCGTATCGATCAGGATGAAGTCGTAGTTATCCCTCACCCGGGCGAGCGCCTCCTTGAGCAGCCCTGCTCTGTCCTCGATACCGTAGAGATAGGGTTCAACCCCCACGAGGTCCAGGGTTGCCGGGGCCAGGTCGATCCCTGATGCCGTAGGGATGATGATATCTTCAATCACGACGTCCGGAAATCCTTCGAACGTGCTCATGAAGACGTCGTACATGCTCAGTTCAAGGGTTTCGGGGACGATCCCGAGTCCCGTGGTGGCATTGGCCTGCGGGTCGCAGTCCACCACCAGAACGCTTTTTCCGTCTTTCTGGAGGTATCCCGCAACATTGAGGCACGATGTCGTCTTTCCGGTGCCACCTTTGTGGTGGGCGAACGCTACAGTTGTGATATCCAGCACCCCTCAATACCACTATTTGAAATGCGGGTTATTAAACTTACTTTTATGATACTCACGTATGCGGGTTATGTTTTGGATTTTGAAATGACTGAGAAACCCTGTTAATTAATCCGGTTTGTATCTGCGAGGAACATCTGGACGGAGGGATCGACATGAGGCAGGGGCCGGCTATTTTCTTCCCGCTCTTGTGTTCGACGGATGATAGGTGTGCAGCGACGTCTCCTGCGAGACAGGGTTGGTCCGGGCCGATCGGGAGGATGGAGCGTGCATTCACCGGACCGGCCGGAAAACGGGATGATTGCAATTTGCGCTTTTTTCACAATATATTAATATTAGCAATCAAAATGGTGAATGAATAGAGGTGAAAGAGTAATGCGGAGGATGCCCGACCCGCGCTACACCGGCACGGTGCGCCCCTCCGGTTCTCCAAGCGAATGCCCAGCAAATACGTTGGTTTTCTGATACTGATCCTTACTGTTCTCATCGGGACTGCCGGATGCTTATCTGCGACATTTGAAGCGGTGACCTACAGCGGCGATGCCCTGCAGATCCATGTGACGAATTCCGGCGAACCTGTTGAGAACGCTGTACTCCAGGTAACGATCATGGAGGTGAGCGCGCTTGAACAGCACAAGGTCTTTTCCGAAGCACGATATGTTTACCTTGACCGTGGAGAGAACGAATATACAATCCCGATTGACCTGCAGCCCGGATCATACAGGGCCTTCCTGACCGTCTTTGTCGGTACCGAACGGAGAGCCTCCGTCATCCGCGACCTGGGGGTAGCAGCCTGACCCCGGCATTGCTCGCGGCGGCCCGGGGACTTGAACCGGCGGATGCGGTCTTTTCCGCAGGTGAGGTCTTCAACCCGTTTGCGTGCGTCTGGGAGCGTGCGGACTTTGCGGTGAAGGACGGTTACGTCGTCGGCCTCGGGGAGTACGAGGGGAAGCGGGAGTACGACCTTGCGGGGACCTACGTGGTGCCCGGGCTGATCGACGCCCACGTCCATATCGAGAGTTCTCTTCTCACGCCGGCGGAGTATGCCCGGCTCGTTCTTGCGCACGGCACGACGACGGTGATCGCCGACCCCCACGAGATCGCGAACGTCTGCGGAGCGCCGGGAATCGAGTATATACTCGCCGAAGGAGCGCGAACGCCGCTCGACATCCTGGTCATGCTCCCCTCCTGTGTCCCGGCAACGCCCCTTGATATGGGCGGCGCCGTGCTCACGGCAAAAGACCTCGCCCGATTCCGGGGGCGGGAGGGGGTCGTCGGGCTTGCCGAGGTGATGAACGTTCCCGGCGTTCTCGCCGGGGACGGGGACCTCCGGGCAAAGATGGATCTCTTTCCCGTGATCGACGGCCACGCACCGTGCCTCTCCGGGAAGGACCTGAACGCCTACATCGCCGCCGGGGCGAGAAGCGACCACGAGTGCACGACTCTCGCGGAGGCAAGGGAGAAACTCCTCCGGGGAATGTACGTCATGATCCGGGAGGGGTCGACGGAGAAAAACCTCCGGGACCTCCTGCCGCTCGTGAACGCCTGCACGGCGCCGCGGTGCTGCTTTGCCACCGACGACCGGCACGCCGACATGCTTGTCGGGGAAGGGCATATCGATGATTGTGTGAGAAAGGCGGTTGCAGGCGGCCTCAAAGTCGAGCAGGCGCTCCGTATGGCCACGCTCTCCGCTGCCGGGCGGTTCGGGCTCTCTGACCGGGGCGCCCTCGCTCCCGGGAGGATCGCCGACTTCTGCGTCGTCGACGACCCCGATCGTTTCCGTGTCGTGCGGACGTTCAAGCGCGGCGTCGAGGTGGTCGACGCCGGTTACCGCCCGCCGGTCTGTCCTGCGGCACCCATGCACGCCCGCGTCCCGGGACCCCGCGACATCCGGATCACCGGCCGGGGAGAGGCGCGGGTGATCGGGATCGTGCCCGGGCAGATCGTGACCCGGGACCTGCGCTGTCCGGTGGACGCCGCCGCGGTCCCGGACACCGACCGCGATATCCTTAAAGCGGTCGTCACCGACCGTTACCGGGCGAACGGCTCCGGTGTCGGGCTTGTTCACGGCTTCGGGCTGCAGAATGGAGCGATAGCGGGGTCGGTCTCCCACGATTCCCACAACATCGTCGCCGTCGGGGTCGGCGACGCGGATATCATTCACGCCGTCGGCGAGGTGGTCCGGCTCGGCGGGGGGCTTGCGGCGGTCTCCGGCAATGACAGGACCGTGCTTCCTCTCGAGTGCGCCGGGCTCATGTCGGCGCTCCCCCACGATGAGGTCGTGAGACGCCTTGCGGCTCTTGAGGCGCATGCCCGACGGCTCGGAGCGGTCGAGAATCCCTTTATGTACCTTTCGTTCCTCGCCCTGACCGTCATCCCGGAGGTGCGGGTCACGGAGCGGGGAGTTTTCGACGTCCGGGCCTTTGCGGACGTCCCGATCTTCTGCGAGTGAAGAGGGGGCGGGAGAGCACCTGACAGATGCTCTTTCTCTCACAATCAATCGTTTTTGGCGTTCGGTTGTCTCGACGGGTGGGCAGCCGGACGAGAGGGGAGGAATGGTGATGCAGAAAAGAGAAAACGGGCCACCGTTCCTTTCCAGGTTCGGTGGCCGGGGACGAGTCGCTGCTGAATACAGGTCACTCGTCGTCTTTCTTGGGCTCCTTTTGGTCTTTTGATCCTGAACGGGCCGTCTCTTCCGTAAGGGCCGGGGCGTCATCGGCATTGAGGTTCTTGAGGGCGGGGCAGGCCCCGGCCTGCACTTCCTCCACCACCGGACAGGTTCCGGTGCGCCGGTTCCGGATCATGGATGCGACGACGGCCACCCCCAGGATCAGGAGGATGACGGCAAGTGAGACCTCCACCGGGACGTGGTAGATATCGGCGATCAGCATCTTGACACCGACAAAGCTGAGGATACCGGCCAGACCGTACTTCAGGTAGCAGAAGGCGTTCATGATGTGCGCCAGCGCGAAGTACATCGACCTCAGGCCGAGAATGGCAAAGGCATTGGAGCTGAACACGATGAACGAGTTGGTGGTGATGCCGATGACGGCGGGGATGGAATCCACCGCGAACATGATGTCGGTGGTCTCCACCACCAGCAGGGTCACGAACATGGGGGTGGCCCAGAGCACCGTCCTGCCGGTCCGGTCCGGCTTCCTGACGAAGAACCTGTCGCCTTCGTAGTCCCGGGTGACCGGCATGATCTTCCTGAACCCGCGGACCAGGATGTTCTTGTCCGGCTCGACCGTTGTCTCCTCCTTCTTGACTACCATCCTGATGCCGGTGAGGATCAGGAAGGCGCCGAAGATGTAGAGCACCCAGGAGAACCTCTCCACCAGCGCCACACCTGCCATGATGAACGCCAGACGGAACACCAGAGCCCCTATGACGCCGTAGAACAGCACCTTATGCTGGTCCTTTGCTGGCACGCAGAATGCGGCGAATATGATGACGAAGACGAAGAGATTGTCGACGCTCAGCATCAGTTCCATGATGTAGCCGGTGGTGAACTCCAGCCCGGCCTGGGGCCCCATCCAGGCATATATCCCGATATTGAAGATCACCGCGGCGAAGATGAAGACGGCGACCTGTAAGAGCGCCTCCCTTGGTTTTATGACATGGGCCTTGCGGTTGAAGACGCCGAGGTCCAATGCCAGGAGCGCCACTATGCTGATGATGAATACGATCCACGCTGCGTCCATTATTTCTGTCATAGGATCACTCAACCCGGGGCATCGTCCCGGTCACGCCAGGATGCCTGTGGGATAAAACGGGGCGGAAATAGAACTTAAGATCGGCTTTGCTTGAGATTCCGGGCGACATCATCGTTCCCGGGCCACACCTGCCATAGGCAACGTAGCCCCCTTTAGAACTCTCTTCAAGGTGTCCCCTCTTGTGCGGATTTGCGGGAGCGGATCGTCGAAAAACCCTCCCTGACGGAAGTACCTTTATCAAAATCTCGATCAGGCAATATCTCAGTTCTTCGGTGACCGGTCCCGCACCCCATCGTCTCACCTGATCATTTCTGCTCCCCCGTCGAAAATACTTTCTGCCCCGTTCCTGCGTCGCACTTGAAACCGCTCCAGCCCTCTCACCAGAACCCCGATCCCGACATGGCCCCGGGCGCGAGGGCCGCGATCACGAGGAGAAGGAAGGGCTGGTGCAGGAAGTAGATCAGGAGCGAGTGCCGGCCGAGGAACGAGAGCGGCCGGACGGCTGCCGGCTCCGCCGCCTGGAATGAGAACCCCCGCCTCCCGTCCGGGTAGAAGAGGGACCCGAAGGCCATCCCGAGGAGGACGAGGCCGAACCAGGGGAGGAGCGGTACGTAATCGAGGCTCGCGAAGGACTCCGGGTGAATCCCGAGCCAGAGAAGAGGCCAGGGCCCCGGAACGGCGTCGGCGATATAGCCCGCGAAGATGCAGGCGGTGCTCGTGAGGATGAGATTTATGGGGTTGAACCGGGCAAACAGCGGGGCAAGCAGGACGGCGACGCCGATGAAGTGCAGGATGCCGAAGACGATGTAGACGGACGGCAGGAAGAGCCGGGTGACGGCGGTGATGACGAGGCCGTAACAAAATATCGTAAGACCGCGCCGGACATACTTGAGCGTAAGGTCCCTCCCGGCGAGCCGTCGCCCGGCCCGGGCGTAACTGATCGTGAACGAGGCCCCGACGAGAAAGATGAACGTCGACGCGGTCAGGTAGGCGAGCATCCGGAGGAACCCCCCGGAGACGTCGAGCGGGAGCACCCCGAAGAAGTTGAGGTCGAATGCCGCATGAAAGACGATCATCGTCACGACGGCGACGCCCCGGGCGACGTCGATCTCCCAGTAGCGCTCTCCCGGCATGGTCCCGGCCGTCAGAAAGATCTTCGCCGGACGGGGGCGCCGCAGACAGGGCAGGTCTTCAGATCGTCGATCTCTCTGTTCTGCTCTTCGGTAGGCTCGTTGTAGATACGGGTGAAGCCGCACTGCCGACTGCACTCGATCACGATAAACGGGCTACAGATCCTGCCCATATCTCACCACCCCGTTATCCTCTGTAAGCATCTCCTATGTCCATGGGGCGGCAATCAGATAAGCGTTTACCCCGGGTCGGGGATGGCACTGTTATTCCCGTGTCCGCCCGGGCCCTCTGCCTATATTACGGCCGCCCTCCTCCCGGCCTTGCGCATCACAGCATGTCCCGGGACCGCAGGTCCACTCGCCGCTTTGCTGACCTACCTGCCCGGGATGCCCACGTGGCCCGGGAGTTCGGAAAACGCTGCAAGGACGATATCCACCTCGATCTCCGCCGGCCGGCTCTGCCGCCAGTCGCCGTAGGCGGCAAACGCCGTCGTCATGCCTAGGTGCCTTCCCGGGGCGATGTCGCGGACCAGGCTGTCGCCGACCATTATCGCCTCCGCCGGGGCCGCATTGAGCCGCCGGAGGGCATAAATAAGGGAGTCCGGTTCCGGTTTTCGTTTTCCCGATATATCCGGGGTCACCACGGTCTCGAAGTAATCGATGAGCCCGGTTTTATTGAGCCGCCGACGCGCCTGGAACGTCTCCGCGTCGGTGACGACCGCGAGCCCGATCCCGGCGTCCGCGAGGCGCCGGAGCGTCTCTTCGACGCCCGGATACGCCTCGACCATATCGAGTTTCACGTCCTCATAGGTGCGGCAGCAGACGTCGAACGTCCCGGGCTCGTACACCCCGAGGTCTCTGAGATAGTCGCGGATGTTTCTATGGTCCTCGAACCCGTACGTCCCCCGGAGAAACTGCGAAAAGAGCGTTTCAGGGTCCCCGGTCCCGAGGTAGTCGACCACGCACCGGCATGCCTCCCGCTTTGCTCCGACGAAGTCAAAGAGCGTGTTGTCCATGTCGCAGAGGACCGCCGTTACTTTCTTATGCCGAGTGCCGCAAGTCGCCTGCATATCTCCAGTTCCCTTGTGAATTCATGGTATGTCCCGTCATCCCGAAAGCGCACCTTCAGTTCGTCGAGGTCGTTGCCCTTCCCGCCGAACTCCCCGAAGACGGTGAAACCGTTGCAGCCTATAAACCCGAAGACAGCGGCCAGGTTGAAGATCAGCCGCCGGAATTCCTCTGCCGTGCAGGTCGCCCCCTCCAGTCTATATGGGCGGTCGAAGTAGAAGTACTCGAGCCCCTCGGCCATGCAGAGGTCGGCCATGTAGATATCGGCGGTGAGGAGAACCGGGAGGGCATACCGTTCCTCCTCGAATTTCCGAAGCGCCCGAACGATGTTACGGTCGTTCTCTTCCGTCAGGTGCGTGTGGGGGCCGGGCGCTGCGATCTCCATCGCCCGGTCGCGGATGGTCCGGTACTCCTTCAGCGCGAGGTAGGCCGCTTTCCGGGACCGCTTCGTCCGCTTGTTCTCGAGTTCCCCGATGAACTCCCGCGAGCCCGGTGCGCACGCCGCCATCTCCGCGATCGTCTTCGCCGGGTACTTGCGGTTGATGGCGTAGGTGATCTCGTCCCGGACGGTATCGACGATCAGGTAGGAGGAGTGGTTGATCGCCGGGTTGTTCGACGCAAAACCGTGGTAGAAAAGGTTCGTATCCAGGCCGAAGAAGACATCCTTCTTGAGCTGCCCATAGGATACGCGCATCGATTCAAAGGCGGCCTGGTTTGTGTAACGCGCGATCCCGCTTGCAAACATGCATTCCTGAAGGTCGGCGTAGGATGGAAGTTCGCCGGCGAT
Organism: Methanoculleus sp. UBA291; assembly: GCF_002499755.1. Classification (NCBI taxonomy): domain Archaea; kingdom Methanobacteriati; phylum Methanobacteriota; class Methanomicrobia; order Methanomicrobiales; family Methanomicrobiaceae; genus Methanoculleus; species Methanoculleus sp. UBA291. The sequence continues at coordinate 85,643 of NZ_DANC01000003.1, forward strand.
AGGCCCGTACCCGGAGAGCCAGTTCTGGAAGGTCTCGCGCGTTGCGGGTAGTTCGAGGGCGTAGCCGGTTCCATCGGGGTGTGCGACCAGAATATCCCCCTCATAGAGCGGATACGAAACACGGACTTCGTCGAGACTGTTGAGGAGGACCTGCACCTCGTCCTCCCGAATGACCGCGTCGTGCATCACGGCACCCCTCTCGCATCCTCCATGATATCCCGGATCTTCTGGACCTGGCGCGGGATCATCATATACGGCTTTGCGACGTCGTCGGTGCTCTTCATGGAGAGGTAGTAGATGTGCTGGATATCGAGCCCCGCAAGTGAGACCGCGATGAGCGCCCCGGCGACCGTAACCTTCCTTCCCGAGGTGATATCGATCGCCACGCGGAGCCCCTGCCGGATGAATTCTGCGGCAAGCGAGCGGATTGTCTGTCCGGCCCTTATAAAGTCCAATTCCGGCAGAATTTCCACATCTATTGCCGGGGTGAACCCGTATCCCTCTGAAACTACCCGGATTGCTTCGGCTGCGGTCGATGCATCTCCCGCGTAGGGCTCTTCTGTGACGATTGAGACCCGTTCGAGGCGCAACCCCTTCTCCCGCAGGACTGCATGATAAGCGTTGACGAGCGCCCACGTTGAGCGTCCCAGAAGTGTTATGTAGGCATCGCCGGAAGCGGGTGTCACGGGAGAGATCACTGCTCAAGACTCATCCTGCTGCTATATAGGCTTTGTCGGGAGCCCTCTTTCGGGAAAAAGATCAAAAAGTGGTAATCAGAGCACGATATCCTGTTTTCTTGGGCGGATCTGCTCAATTCGCATGTATTTTGGAACTGAATGAGATGGAATGCGGGATCGTGACGGCATTTCACTGCCGGGGTGCTTAAACAAAGCCTTTGATGCTAAAGAAATCGCAAAATACCGCAAAATATTTGGTAAATCTTTTATGATCCATACCCCCACAGTGGTATAAGAGCGCGAAAATACCCGGGAGAGATTCTGGCACATGGAGACGAGAAAAGTACAATTACGGACACCGGCTGAGATCTGGGGACTGGCGGACCCGGATCAACAGAGGAAAGCGCGTCAGGATGCTATCGACGACGGGGATCTGATCGAGATCACCAGGATGGGGAGGGATGCGGGCATCACCTACCCGATTGCAGTCTCGGCACGGGCCGCAGAGCGTATGGTTCCATTCCCGAATATCCCGCAGGAGACCGTCACGGAGAACTTATGGGATACTCTTCATGCATTCAGGGCCAAGGCCTTTGCCACAACAAAAGAAGAGTTTGAGTTCCAGGTCAGCCTCTACCAGAACGGGCTCGTTCCCAACCTCACCTTCAAGGCCGCGGTCTCGCCGGGAGACGACGGCGAACCGGTCATCACCATCATGCTGCCGGACGAGGACTGGGAGACGATCGGATGCGGCTGCCGTCATAGCGCGGGCGACAGGATGCTCACCGTCGACGACGTCGCCTCGACCCTTAACTTCACTCCCGGCCGGATCCGGGAGTTCATCCGGGAGGAGCGGATCCCGGCGGTCAAGTGTGGGGGGTCCTGGCGGATCAAGCGTTCAGAACTTGAACGGATCATGAACGAAGGTTTCTGACCGGTTCATATGGGACGGCGGAAAAACAATAGTTTTTCTGAACGTTTCTGTCGTTCGCCAGCGGTTCTGCCAGTTGCCATACCGCCTGTCCGGATAACCGTCAGGCGTTTTTCCGGGCATGGATCTGCCGCACTGTCCGGTCCTGTATGATATCCGTTCCGGTGCCTCGCATCTCATCTGGCCTGGTCCCGATGTCGTTTCCATCTGTTTGTCAGGGATATGCGCTACCTGGGCGTCGGGGCAGGAGCCCCGGGAAGAGGGTGACCCCCCCATATGCTCTCCTGAAATATGATCTATTTAAATTTTTTCTTATTGATAAGACACATAAAACAAACATTTTTAATTTTTAGACGTATAGTTCTCTTAATGTGCGTCGAGGGCCCACGAGTATTCCCGGACTGTTCTTTCGCCTATTCCATGGCGGGTATCGGCGATTTTACGGCAAAACCGTTAGATTGCGAAGGTGGGGAGGTGCCCCATCCCGATGACCGTGCCAGTTTCGGGATATCGTGTGGCCTCTGGCGTGCGATCTTCTGGGGCACCTGTATTATTCTCCTTTTTCTTGGAGCGGAGGTACTGGGGGTGTCTTCGGTGCCGGCGATCGATGCAGCATGCCCCATTGTATGCTTTCCCGGGCTCTTCGGGCCGAATGGATCTTCGTTCCTCAGGTACCGGATGAAGAGGTCCGCCGAAGGGGGCGGCAAGGAGGACGATTCGGGGGGTCACGACCCTGACCCTGGCGCCTCCCTGCCGGATTCCAGTGCGCCGGACGAACCCGCCCGTGCTGACGGCGAAGAAAATATTCTCAATAGATTTGAAAAGATCCCCGAGGCCCTTCGGCAGTTTGACAGCCTCATCTACGGGGAGAAACCGGGTGCGGACCTTTCTTCCGGCAAACCGATCGAAGCGGAGAGGCTCCCTGCCCTTCCTCCACGGCACAGCCCGGATGACGGCGCGTCCGACGACCCGGACAATTTTCCGGAGCGTTCCATGGATGATCCGCTCCCGGTGAACTCCAAACCCTTCAAACCGCCCGACTCCGACGATAAGGGCGATGAACCGTCTCTTCCGGGCCTCGTCCGTGATGCCTGCCTGCCGGAGGATGAGTCTGGTCCTGACGAACCTGCGGTAGTTTCTGTCGTGGAAGAGCGTCCCATTGCGTCACTCGTCGACGACCTCGGCAGTGACGATGCCGGTATCCGTGAACGCGCCGCACATGCCCTCGCAGAGCGCGGAATCGACGCCGTGGCTCCTCTGATCCGGGCTCTTGCTCTTGTGGACGACGGGAGGCGGTGGTGTGTCGCCGAAGCCCTTGCCCTGATCGGCGAAGATGCAATTCCGGCATTGATTGCTGCACTTGGAGATCCCGGGACGCAGGCAGGAGCGGCTGCAACGCTTGTGCGTGTCGGCGAACCTGCCGTGCCGTCGCTCATCGCAGTGCTTGCCGGCACCGACGACGAAGTGCAGTTCGGTGCCCTCTATGCCCTCCATGAAATCGGCGAGGCGGCTGTCCCTGCCCTTGTCGATGCTCTCGATGCGCCCGACGGGGGCATCCGGAGGGCTGCCGCTTCTGTTCTTCGGGAACTCGGGTGGAAGGCGCCTGATGAAGCCGGAACAATCCGGTATCTTATTGCCACCGAGGCGTGGCTCGATGTGGCGGAACACGGTGAAGCCGTGATCGATCCTCTCATCCGCATCCTGCGGTCTCCGGATCGGGAGATCTGGTGGAATGCCGCCCGGACCCTCGGGGAGGTCGGCGGTGCAGCGGTCGGTCCTCTGGTCGATCTCCTGCGCGAAGCAGGTGATGAGGTGCGGCCGCTGGCGGCGATGGCACTCGCAGAGATCGGGTCTTCCGCGGTCGATCCGCTCATCCGGTTGCTTTCCGACTCCTCCCTCCGGAATACGGCGGCGGCAACCCTGATAAAGATCGGGGAGCCGGCGATAGAGGCATGTATCCAGGCCCTGGACGGCGCGGATGCGGACGTGCAGGCGGCGCTCCAAAACGTCCTCTGTGCGTTCGGCGACGCGGCGGTCCCATCTCTGATCCAGGCACTGACCTCCGATCGGTCCCGTGCTCCTGCCGCTACGATCCTGGATCGGATGGGCTGGGAGCCCTGGAGCGACACCGAACGGGCATGGTACCTGATCGCCCGGGAGGAGTGGGTGGAACTCGCCTTGATGGGTGCGCCGGCGGTCGAGCCCCTGATCCGGACGCTCAACGGCGGCGATGACCGCATACGCGGCGAAGCTGCGGCGACGCTCGGCGAGATCGGCGATCCTGCGGCTGTCGGGCCGCTCGTGGATGCCCTTGCCGACGAGGCCGTTGCCCCGGCAGTGGCGGATGCGCTCGTTGCCATCGGGAAGCCAGCCGTACCTCCGACTCTTGCGCTGCTTGAAGAGAGGACCGGTGCCGCCCTCTCGAATGCCGTCGAGGTGCTGGGCAGACTCGGGGCGGACGAAGCGGTTCCGGCACTCGTTGAACTCGTCAGGAGCGGCGGCGACCGCCTTCACCGGAAAGCCGTCGACGCCCTGGTCGGCATCGGTGCGCCTGCGATAGGCCCCCTTATCTCCCTCCTCGGCGAGGACGGCGACGGGCACACGGGAGCAGTGGCGGCGCTCACCGGAATCGGCGACGCCTCATCCGGGTCGCTTGCCGCCGCGCTTCGCGATGAGAACGTCCTGACCCGCATGGGGGCCGCCACCGTCCTCGGGAGGCTTGGCTGGGCTCCTGCAGGAGAGGAGGAGCAGGTTGTCTACCTGATTGCGCTGCAGCGGTGGTCCGACACTCCGGCCCTCGGGGCTGCGGCCGTCGACCCCCTGGTTGCGCGGCTCGGCGATCCGGACCCCGGCGTGCAGATGGGTGCGGCGGAAGCGCTTGCCCGGATCGGGGCGCCTGCGGTACCTCCTCTGGTCCGCCTGCTCGGCGATGAGGCCGGTTCCGCGCTCGCAGGCGATACGCTGGTACGGATCGGCGAAGCAGCCGTAGATCCGCTGATCCGTGCTCTCGGCGACGATGCGCTCCGGCAGGCTGCCGCCGGGGTGCTGGTCCGGGTCGGGCGCCCCGCTGCCGGTGCGCTCGTTCCAACCCTCGGGCTTTCCGACACGGGCGAAATTACGGCAGAGATCCTGGCGGCAATGGGCGAACCTTGTGTCGATGTCCTGGTCGGTGCGCTCGGGAGCGACGACGCCCGGATCCGACAACGGGCGGGGGATGTGCTCGTCGGCCTCGGCGATATCGCTATCGGCCGGCTTATCGGAGCATTGGGGTATCCGGACGGTGCCCTCAGGATCGGGGTGATCGATACGCTCACCCGGATCGGCAGACCGTCGACGGCCGGCCTTATGGAAGCACTTTCGGACGAGCGCTACCGTGTGCGGCTGGGCGCGGCGGAGGTCCTTGGTAGAGCCGGCTGGGTTCCGGAGACCGGGGAGGAGACCGTCCTCTACCTGATCGCAAAGGAGCAGTGGGCCTCTGTTGCAGAGACCGGGCCCGGTGCCGTCGAACTGCTGATCCGGACGCTCAACGATCCCGACAGCGCAATCCAGATGGGTGCGGCCCGGGCGCTCGGCATGATCGGGGCTCCCGCGGTCGCGCGACTGACCGACGAACTCCGTACGGAGCAGGACGGCAGGCAGAGGAAGGCGGTCGAGGCACTCAAGTTGATCGGGGCGCCCGCGGTCGTGCCGCTCATCGACGCCCTTCAAGACCGTGACTGGCGCATCCGCCTGGGAGCGGCGCGTGCGCTTGTCGCTATCGGGGACCCCGCGGTCGATCCGCTGGTCCGGGCTCTTCGAGAGGGCTCCCCGGCGGTCCAGATGGGAGCTGCGGCGACGCTCGGTAAGATCGGAAGCCCGACGTCCATCAAGCCGCTTACCGATGCGCTCCTGCATGACGACTGGCGCGTGGGGCGCGTTGCGGTGCGGGCGCTCGGCATGCTGGGCGAGGCGGCAGTCGAGCCGCTTCTGTCCGTCCTCCGGGAGGGGAACGATACGGCCTGGAGGGGTGCGGTTACGGCTCTTGTGCTGATCGGCGATGCGGCGGTGCGGCTGCTCCCCGGTGCGCTCACGGACGGGCATTTCCGTGTCCGTGCCGGGGCCGCGGATGCCCTCGACCGTCTGGGCTGGTCCCCGGAGCCGGGGGAGGAGACGGTTCGTTACCTGATCGCGAAGGAGCAGTGGAGCGATCTCGCCCGGGTGGGCGAAGCGGCGGTTGAGCCGCTTGTCGCGGTGCTCAACGACCGCGACGACAGCATCCGGCGGCGGGCGGCCATGGCCCTCGGTGAATTGCGCGACCCCCGGTCGGTCCCGGCGCTCATGACCCTCCTCCACGACGACTACTACAGCAACCGGCGAGAGGCTGCGGCGGCGCTCGTTGCGATCGGAGCCCCTGCCATGGCTTCCGTCGTCTCCGCTCTCGGCGACGGGGACGGCGATGTCAGGAAGCGTGCGGCGGATGTGCTGGCCGAGATCGGGGATGCACGGGCGGTCGAGGCTCTCAGGAATATCTTCAACGATGAGGACTGGTATGTCAGGAAGGCTGCCGAAGACGCGGTGGAGCGGATCCGGGAGCGGACCGGCGGTGCATCGGGCGAGTAGCGGTGCAGAGGGGAGGTTTCGTCAAGAATCCGGGAGCCGTCCGCTGGCGCCTTCGGTGTATATTTATGCGTTCCGTCCCAACATTTCCGCATGTGGGCCGACATTTCACGGGAGTTTGCCGATTCACCGTCCCAGGGCCGGGTAATCCGTTTTATGCTTGAGAACGGGTTCGGCATCAATGAGGAGGGACGCATTGTCTGTAACGACATCGAGATCCCCAACACGCACATCGGCAGGGCGATCGACACCGACCGCAGGGTCGTCGACGCCACCGCCCGCCGCATCCTTGAAAATCCCGGGCTGCGTGAATTTTTCATCAGGATGCGCGCGGTGCCAGACCTCTCCTTGGTCTCCGAGGTCCTCGGCCTCTCGGTGATCACGCTCTACCCGAAAGATGCACATCAAAAAGGGATCGTCGGCGCGGCGGTCAAAGTTCTTGTCGACCACGACCTTTCCATCCGCCAGATCTTCGTCACCGACCCATACCTCGCAGAAGAGCCGAGACTCGTGATGATCGTGGACGAGTCGCGGGTCCCGGCGTCGGTCTATGAAGACCTGCGGGCGCTCCCGCAGGTGCAGCGGCTGGTTATCTGAAGAGTTCCATCTCCTGCCCCAGTCGGCAGATCCGCTTTCTCTGCCGTCTCGGAAGGGCGATTGCCTGCCCCAGCCGCTCCTCCATGGTGATGACGCGGGTCCCTTTCACCAGGTTATCCGCGTTGGCGACGATCTTCTCTTCGAGCGTCTGCGGAATGCAGTCGCGCGGCGTCAGGTTGAGGAGCGAGCACTCGTCGGCCGTCAGCCCGGCACCGATGTGCCGCTCGACGATGGCGACGACGCCCGGGTCAAGACCGAACGAGCGGCATATCTCGCCGCCCACCTCGGCGTGGCGAATATCGTGCGTTACTCCCCGGCCGATATCGTGGAGCAGGGCACCAATCCGGACCAGGTCGCGGTCGACGATCGGATCGGTTGCATAGGCGAGTGCAAGGTCGCGCACCGCCCTGCAGTGCGCGATGACGCCTTCGGAGCACCCGGCGCGCCTGAGAAGGTCGATACAGTCCTGCTCACGCACTTCCAAGGCTCTCCTTGATCTTGTCGACCCTTCTTCTGAGAGCAGTGGCGATGAGTTCATTGTCGAAATGTTCGAGCATCTTCTCACAGTTCGGGCACTCGAAGTTCCAGTTCGCCGCATCCGTGAAGGTGTAGATGGCGCCGCAGTTCTTGCACATGTAAAAGTCGTTCTTTTCTTCGTAGGCGAGCCGGACATCAAGGTGTTCGAGCACGTCCCGGATCTCTTCTTCGAGTACGTCGTGGATACGGTCCAGGCGGAGATGCCAGAGGTAGGTGAGCCACCCGGTCTCGGCGTTCTTCAGCCGCCGGTACTCGGCAAGGCGCTTCTCGTAGAGCGTGTACAGCGTGTGGCGAACGGTGTTGAGGTTGACTCCGGTAATCTCGGCAAGTTCCTCGTCACTGTGTTCCCCTTCTTCGGGGAACCGCCTGAGAAGTTCGATACCCTCCTCTCCGATCATGCGCAGGATGTATGCGTTGATCGCCGGATTGTTTAACAGTTCAGCGACGGATGCCATGCTAAAATCTCCCCATAGTCAGGTATTGCATAATAGTTACGGTTTCGGGATCGGTGCGCACCATATTCTGCTCTCAATCTTTAACTTCTTTTCCCGTCGAAGGGGCCGGAGAGCCCGTGCCCGGGGCTCACTCACCGGTCATCCTCCGGACCGCCCCGATGTTTTTCTCAAGGTCCACGGAGGCTTCCGCCTCCGTTTTCCCGCATCCGTAGACGCTCACCAGGGCATGCCCCTCTTCAAACTCGGTGCCGGGCCATGGAATATCGGCGATGCGGGGTGCAAGCGCCGAAAGATCGGCATCAAGCCGCATATCCCGCTCCGCAAAGAGGATCCGCCGGATCGCAACCCGCCCGACCTTCGGCCTCGTCTCCGGGAGCACCCCACGGCAGGCGTCCATGTGCATGGCAAAGACGCTCGTTCCGGTTGCCGCCTCGACCGTGTCCAGGGTGGCCTGAAACCGCGGGTTGATCTCGATCGCCCAGGGTTTCTCCCCCGCCATGAAGTCGACCCCGACCGAGCCCACGCACCCGCTCATAGCAGCGATCCGCTCGGCCGCCGCGATCATCTCCCCGGCGAGAGGGTGGGCGAACGGCGTGACCGACCCGGCAAACCCGTGCGCGCTCTCGCCGTTGCCCCGCAGGATCTGCCGGTTGACGGCGACGGCCAGCGCACGCCGACCGTCGGCAACGCAGGAGACGCTCGACGGGACCCCGTCGACGAGTTGCTGCGCAACATACGGCACGTCCGGCCAGGTCTCCTTCCATCGGCGGAGTTCTTCGCTGTTCATCACGACCGTGTTCCTCCATCCCCCCGCTCCACGGCGCGGCTTGACCATCGCCGGAAACCGCCCGTCTTCGGCAAGCGGCGGGATCGGCACGTCCAGCCTCTCGAAGAACCGCTGGATCTCCAGTTTGTCAAGGAACCGCTCTACCTTCCGGGGCGGTGTGCCGCAGATCGGGATCGTCGTCCCGATGGTCTCGGCGCCCGAAGCGACGACCAGCGCGTCGACCGGGTGGCGGGCGGCAAGTTCGGCGATCTTTCCCGGAAGGTCGGTGAGGTCGTCGAACGAGAGGCAGTCGTCCGTGCACCAGGTGAGGTCCTGGTCGCAGAAGTGGTCGACGGCGTAGACCGTGTAGCCGGCCCGGCGGGCCGACTGAGCGATGTGCCGCGTGGCGAACCCGGCAACCAGCACCCGACCCTTCACGTCTCCACCGTTCTCTTTCCCGCCTTTGTCGGCTCAATCCGGATCTTTGCATCCGGGTACTCCCGGTTGAGTTCCTTTCCCTCATAGAGGTGGTCGAGGAAGAGGGCGAGGCTTGAGATCTCGGAGTGAGGCTGGGTCGTCACCGAGACGTTGTAGTCGGCGAGGCCGTAGATCTCTCCCGGCACCTTCTCCGCGCCGACCACGACGAGCACCCGCTCCTGGCTCCGGATCTCGTCGATGACGTCGGTCATCCGAAGTCCGTACATCGTGAGGTGGGCGACCTTGCCGCCGCCCGCCTTCCAGTCCCTGATGCACCGCCGCCACGCCACGTTGTTCTCCACAAAAAAATCTCCTCCCCACCGGGAGGCTACGTCCTCGATGCTGGCGACCACGCCCCGGTCGTCTGCAGCGAGGTACATCCCCCGTGCCCCGAGCGCCCGCGCCGCGAGCCCGACATGCGTCGTCACCCGCTGGTCGCGTTCGGGCCGATGCCCGATCCTGAGCACCGCTACTTCCGGCATGTCACTCCCTCCTCTTTGCCTTGACAACGCCGTTTTCGATGACGAACGGAAGTTCTTCCTTTGCATACCGGCACTGACACTCGATCAGCGACTCCTGGATGGAGAGGAGCCGCACCGTCTCCCCGGACCGACGGACCAGAAGATAGCGCTCAAGGCGCTCAAGCGATCTCGTGACCGCATCGGCTTCGAAACCGGTGGCTGCTACCAGGTTTTCGACCGTAACGCCCCCGGTTTCGGGAATCCGGTGGTATATGGCCCAGTCCAGATCTTCCTCACGCACACCTATTCTTTTTTCCGGGTAGACCGATATAGTTATTCATGCGCCGCCTGCACCGTTCCGGCTCTGCATGCCGCTATCCGTGCGGTTTGTTCGCCGGGCATCGGGCGCGACGGAAGATACGGTGGGAACCGAGTATGGTCAATTATGCGGAACTGGCGGACCTTGCCGACAGGCTCTTTGAGGCAAGCAACGACGACGACGAACTTCTCGCGGAGCGACTCGATACGCTTGACGGAGAGACCCGGGGAGCGCTGCTCTCCTCCGACTTCCTCAACGCCTATCAGGTCTTTTACTATTACTTCCGGGAGACGCCGGACGACCTGATCCTGGAGCGGCTGCAACTCCATGCGGCATCGGACCTCGCCCGGGGGATCGTCATCGAGGAGTTCGATATCTACGAGGTGGTTTTCGGCGTGGAGGACGGGAGGCCGTTCCTCATCCTCACCGACGGCGAGACGACGCTCGCGCGGTTCGAAGGAGAGCGGGCATACGCCGAACTGGTCCGGTACCTGGACGAATCCTTCTAGACGGGCGGCCGTCCGGCCGTGATCAGCCGCTCGTCCACGTTCGCCCGCACGACCGGGGGAAGGTCTCCCCAGCGGATCACCGCGTCGCCGATGACGGCAAGAACGCCAGAGACGCCGGTTCCCGGGAGGACGTCGAGGACCGACGTGTCGTTCGGCGTAATCCGGTTGCAGACCGCCGTCGCCCAGGCGTCCGCGACGGCGACATCGTGGGCGAACACCGTCACGGCGTCGGCGATGCCGAAACTGATGGACGGTCCCACCGTAGCCGATGATGTGCAGATGCCGAGGATCTCTTTTTCCGGCGGGACCCGGAACGCAATCCTTCCACTTAAGGAAGATGCGCCGGCAAAGACGCCGACCTTTATCTCCCGGTCGCTCACGAGGGCGATATCTCCCCCGTTGTCGATGAGGCCGAACGACGCGCCGGCCGTAACCATCGCCTCCACCCCAGCCTCGGCGATGGCGCCCGCCACGGCCGCCATGGGGCCGACCCCCGCCCCTGCAGCGGCCCGCGCCATGCGGCCGGCCGTCTTCTCCGGGGATTTCGGGGTGTACGGCTCAAACGTCGCCGAAAAATAGGGATCGCGAGTGACCTGCCGCTCGACCTCCTGCCGGGCGGTCATCATGCCTGTTTTGGCCGCCGCAATCTGCCGGGGGTCGTCGGCAAGGATCGTCGCGATCGTCTGCCGAAACTCGAAGTGCTCCCGAATCATCCCTGTTGAGAGAGGGCGCCGTGCGGGCATGCCTGGATGCACCTGCCGCAGAGGACGCACCGTTCGGGCCGCACATGGAGGCGCCACTCTCCGTCGAAGGAGAAGACCTCCTGGGGGCAGATGCTGATGCAGGCCCCGCAGTCGACGCACTCGGCTTCGTCAAGCGTGACGGCGTTCTCCATCGCGCGGACCGCGACCCCCAGTTCTTCGAGGCGCCGCCGGACTCGGTCCGCATCCGTATCGGGGACGTCGATCAGCACCTCCCCTGCCATCGAGTCGATGTTGGCCTTCTCGACGTTGATGAGGACGCCGGTCTCCTTCACCACGCGGGCGATCACCGGCTCCCTTCCCGGGTCGGCCTTCCCTTTCCGCGAGAACGCGAGCAGGAGTTTCATTGCCGCCGCCTCCCGCCGAAGAGCTTCCCGAGATCGATCGCCGAGAGGATGCCGACCACCCGGTTCGCCGCATCCACCACCGGAAGCGCGCTGATGTTGTTCTGCTCCAGTTTCCGGGCGGCGATATCCACCGGCTCATCGGGGGTCGTCCGGATCACCTGCCGGGTCATGATGTCTTTCACCTTCTTCAACCGCCCGTCGTACACCACCGCCTTCGAGACGTCGTAGGTGGTGATGATCCCGGAGAGCGTGCCGTTGCCGTCCAGGACCGGGAGATGGTTCGTCTCGCCCCGGAGCAGCCGTTTTGCCGCAACCCGGATCTCATCGTCCTCCGTGATGCTGATCACCTCCCGGTTCATGATGTCGCGGACGCGGGGGATCGCGGCCGTCTCCCGCATGGGCTTTACGCGTTTTGCCGGGTCGATCCGCCGGGTGGGGAGGGCCAGTTCCATCTTTCCCGCCTCTATCCAGGCTTTCAGTTCCTGCGCCACCGCCCGTGCCTTCCGGTAACTGGAGAGCGACGACGTCCTGACCGCTTCACCGCCGATCTCAACGGACCCGCTCTTTAGGTCGGCGTAACTGACCCTTGCAAGCGCCGGCCGGTCCCGCCGGGGTGTGCCGTAATCGATGACGTCGGTCAGGATATCCTCGTCGCGCACCGCGGTGCTTCGGACGATCCCGGTATCGAGCACCGGTATCGGGACGCCGACGCCGAGATAGAGCGTCACGCCGTAGCCGTTCATCACCGCTGCGCGCAGGAATTCCTGCCGCATCTGTTTCAGGTCCCCGGTCACCATCAGCGTACCAAAGCTGCTCCCCGCCGAATGCTGGGTGCCTTCGCCGACGACCATGCCAGCCGCACCGGCAAGGAATATCGGGACGCCGCTCCCGATGACCTGGAAGTTCGGGTCGTTTGCGAGCGGCGAGAGGGTCCCTGCGCCGGAGTAGGAGACGTTGCCGCACCGCGGGAGGAGCGTCCCCATATAGGTGTGGAGCGTCCTGTCGGTGGCGTTCGTCGCCGCGTTGTAGCGCTGGTAGGAGTTCCTCGGGTTTACCATGATCGCCTGGTTCATGTCCTCAAGCAGCAACTCCGTGGTGACGCTCCGGCGCGGGTAGCAATCGGTCCCGTGGGAGGTTGCCCGCAGTTCAACAGTGCCTCCGGAGACGAGTTCCTCAAGGACATGGGCGCCGCCGTAGGGCTGGTCCCTGTCTTCAGCCTCCTCTGTTGCACCGAGGTAGGCGTCGACCGCCGCGATGCCGGCGTATGCTTCCACATCGTTGAGCCAGATACGCTCCATCCTGATGGGGGGGTCGGCGTGCCCGAAGTTGAAGAATGCGCCGGAGGAGCACATTGCCCCGAACGTCCCGGTCGTGACGACGTCGACCTCCTCCAGTGCCCCTTCCTCTCCTAATTCGTCGACAATGGCCGGCATCTCGTCGGCGGTGACAACTCGTACACTGCCGTCTCGTATCCGGGCATTGATGAGGTCGAGGGACTTTTCCATGAGCCTTTATTCATTTTAGAATATTTATAAGTGTTGATTATTACTTTTAGTAATATGCACCCGATTACGGTTCATTCCGTTACGGGATCAATCCGGGCCGAAAAAGAGGTGAATTCTGTCGTTTCAGTTCCGCTTCCGCAGGCCCACGAAAAGCCCGAGGACGCCGAGCGCTCCCACCACGGCGAAGGGCGCCATGCCTGCTTTCGCGGTCGGGTTCGGCACGGCCTCAAGCGAGGCCGAGGCAGATGCGGTGCTTCCGGAACCGACCTGGACGCTGGTCGACCAATCGTTGTAACCGGCGAGCGCCACCCTGACCGCATGAGTGCCGGCGGTAATACCGTCAATGGTCAGCGGGGTGACGCCCTTATAGGCGTTGTCGATGTAGACCCCGGCGCCGGAGGGGGAAGAGGTGACCTCAATGGAGCCCGTTGCGCTTCCGGAGGCGGGCTGGAGGGCTGCACTGACATGGGTCGTGGTCGCTTTGCTGACGGTAACCGATGTCGTGTAGTCCTGGTATCCGCCGAGAGCGACTTTCAGGGTATGGGAGCCGACCTGAACGTTCGAGATCGTAAATCCTCCGGACGGGGAGGTCTGTCCCTGAAGATTTCCGTCGAGGTAGACATTTGCCCCTGCCGGGTAGGAGACCACGTCGATAGCCCCGGTAGTTTCGGAGGGAATGGCTGCCATCCGGGCTTCGACGTAACGGGTCACGCCGGAGGTCACGGATACGGTTGTCGCCCAGTCATAGTAGCCGGCGAGATCAAGTTCGATGTTATGGTTCTTTGCCGAGACGCTGTTGAGCGTCAGGGGCGTCCGTCCCTTGTAGACTCCGTCCATGTAGACATACGCGCCGCTCGGGCTGGAAGTGACGGTGATCGCACCGTGCTGCTGGACCGGCTTCAGAGTGAACTGAACGTTCGACTGCTGTCCTGACCTGACGGTGACGGTGGTCTGGTCGGACTGGTAGCCAGTTTGCTCGGCCTCAAGCGAATAGGTGCCGGGGCTGAGGCCATCGATCGTGAGCGGCGTTACGCCCCGGTAGTTTCCGTTCAGGTAGACCGCCGAGCCGGAAGGGCTGGATGTGGCGTAGATCGAACCGACTGTCTGGACCGGCTGCAGCGTCGCGTAGACGTCCACGGTCTCGCCCGCCGCGGGGCTCGATGGCAGGCTGCCGGAATACGTCTGGTAGCCGTTCTTCTCGACCCGGATGGTGCTGTACGGCGTCCCGGTTGTGTAGACCGGGACATTGATCGTTCCTCCGTATGTGGTACCCTGATAGTGTCCGTCAAAATACACGTCCGCACCGTCGATGTTGCAGTGGACGCGGTACCATGCTTCATCTCCTCCGATACCTGCAGCGACGGCGGGGATGCCGGCACAGAGGACGAGGAGCATCATTCCAGTGATAACGTTTTTCAGCATGCCTCTATCTCCGATAGACAAATGTCGATTTTTTTGATGATAATCATTTCCATATGATATACTCGATATCTACCGGTTTTAGGGGATATTCTCTCTTTTCGTTGATGCGTTTGCGAAACGTTCAAATAATTGCGAACTCGCCCCGTCCGATACCCCATTCACCTTTTATTCTATGATGCCCATGGTATTCTCATGGATATCGAGGGCTTCATCGCCGCAATGGAGCGGATCGCTCCGCCGGAACTGGCCGAAGACTTCGATGACGGGAGGATCGGTCTCGTCGTCGAGGGGAAGGAGGAGATCGGGACCGTCTGCTGTGCGCTCGACGCAACACAGCGGGTGGTGGACGCTGCCGTTCTTGCCTGCGCGGATATGCTGGTCGTCCACCATACGCCTCTCTGGAACCCGATCTCCGCGGTCAGGGGTCCTCTGTCGCACCTGCTCCGAACCCTCCTTTCTACCGGCACGAACCTCTATGTCATGCATACGAACTTCGACCGTGCCGAAGGCGGCGTCAACGACCTCCTGGCCGCGAGACTCGGTCTTTCGCGGACGGAGCGGATGACCGTCGGCCTCGTCGGCGACTGTTCCCTCGATGCGAACGAGATCGCCCGCCGCCTCTCCGGCGGCGGAATACGGGTTTACGGGGAGACCGGGACGATCCGGCGCCTGGCGGTCGTGGGGGGGAGCGGGTTTGACCCTGACCTGATCCGGGAGGCCGTCGACCTCGGAGCGGAAGCCTTCCTCTCGGCGGAGTTGAAGCACCATGTGGCCCGTGCATCGCCCATACCCTGCCTTGAAGCCACTCACTACGCGCTCGAAGCACCCGCCATGGAAGCCCTTGCCTCCCGTATGGGATGGCATTATATCCCTGATCCGCCACACGTAGTGGTAATTCCATGAGCGGCATCTGGCAGAAGATCGAGCAAACCCGGGCGCTGACGCCGGAGTTCCGCACCTGCATCGAGCGTATCTACGGGGAGCGGGGAAGCAAGGCGCTCAGAGCCGTCGACGAAGGGCAGGTGAAGCGTTACCGCGACTTTTTCATCGTGGTGGGACGCAGCAACGAGTACATCGTCGAAGACGACTTCTGCACCTGCAGCGACTTTCTCTTCCGGGGCCGCGAATGCTGGCACATCCTTGCGGTACGTATCGCCGAGCGGACGGGATTATACGAATCCTACGATCTCTGGTACCAGGACACATGGAAACTTTAAACTTTCTGCACAAACAACTATATCGGTCACAATCATACCAGATTATGCTGCGTGATTTCCAATGCTCGAAGAAGAATATACGCTCGATTATTTCCGATCTCAGGGATTTGAACGGAAGGTCTGCAAGAGTTGCGGGGCGGCCTTCTGGACCCGGGACCCTGAACAGGAGTTTTGCGGCGACGCACCGTGCGTGACGTATAACTTCATCGGCAACCCGGTCTTCAAGCCCCATACCGTTGATGAGATGCGGGAGGCGTTCCTCTCGTTCTTTGAGCGGCACGGCCATACACGCCTCGAACGATACCCTGTGGCCGCACGGTGGAGGGACGATATTTACCTCACCATCGCATCCATCGCCGACTTTCAGCCGTTCGTCACGAGCGGGGTCGTTCCCCCGCCGGCGAACCCGTTGACCATCTCCCAGCCCTGCATCCGCTTAAACGACCTTGACTCCGTCGGCAGGTCGGGGCGTCACCTGACGCTCTTTGAGATGATGGCGCACCATGCTTTCAATACCCCGGGCGAGCAGATCTACTGGAAGGACGAGACGGTCGCTCTCTGCGATGAGTTCATCGCGTCTATCGGGGGCGACCCCACCCGTGTCAGTTATAAGGAGCACCCCTGGTTCGGCGGCGGGAACGCCGGGGCGTCCGTCGAGGTACTCATCGGCGGCCTCGAAGTTGCAACGCTGGTCTTCATGAACCTCGGACGGCAGAAGACCGATCAGCCGCCCGTCGATGTGAACGGAGTGCCTTACTACCCGATGCCGCTGAACATCGTGGACACCGGATACGGCCTTGAGCGGTTCGTCTGGGCCTCAAAGGGTTCGCCGACGATCTACGACGCGGTCTTCCCGGAGATGGTAAGCCGCCTGATGCGTTCGTCTCATCTGGAGCACCTCCTCGACAACCCGGAGTTCACGAAGATCATGGGCCTGAGCGCCCGGTTCGCCGGGGTGATGGACATCTCCGGGACGAATCTCTACAACCTCCGGCGGAAGGTCGCCGAGGCGATCGATGTGCCGGTGGAGCGGCTGGAGCGGATCGTCGTCCCGATCGAGAAGGTCTATTCGGTCGCCGACCACACCCGCTGCCTCGCCTACATGCTCGGCGACTGCATCGTTCCCTCGAATGTCCGGGAAGGGTATCTCGCCCGGCTCGTGCTCCGCCGGACGCTCCGGATGATGAACGATCTCTCGATGGACGAGGACCTGGCGGACCTCGTGGAGGCGCAGATGCAGATCGTGGGGACCGAGAACTTCGGGCAGGACGTCGCCGTGGTCCGCGAGATCGTGGCGAACGAGGAGGAGAGGTATGCAAGCACCCTCGAGCGCGGGACCAGGATCGTCCAGAAGATCGCCCGGAACTACAAGGCAAAGAGTGCGCGGGTTCCCCTTTCGGAGGTCATCACCCTCTACGACTCGCACGGCATTCCGCCCGAAGTGGTGAAGGACGTCGCTGCCGCCGAGGGGGCCGTCGTGGAGATCCCCGACAACTTTTACTCGCTGATCGCCGATATGCACTCGGAAGCGCAGAAAGAGGCGAAAGGTGAGGACCCGCTTGCCCCCTACCGCGAGCGGGCCGAATCCCTGCCCCCGACGAAGAAACTCTACTACGAGCAGTCGGGCAAGGTCGAGTTCGAGGCGATGGTGCTCGATTACTTCGACGGGGTGGCGGTGCTGGACCAGACGCTCTTTTACCCCGAAGGCGGCGGTCAGCCGTCCGATACCGGCACCCTCGTGACGTCCGAGAGCGTGGTGCGGGTGGAGGAGGCGGTAAAAATCGGCGAGGTGATCCTCCACCGGGTCACGGGCGGCTCCCTGAAGCGCGGCGACCGGGTGAAGGGTGTGGTGGACGAGGAGCGCCGCCTGTCGTTGACGCGCCATCACACGGCGACCCACATCCTCCTGTACGCCGCAAAGAAGGTGCTCGGCGCCCACGTGCACCAGGCCGGCGCCCAGAAGGGGAGCGAGGTCTCCCGTCTGGACATCCGGCACTATACGCATATCACGCCCGAGGAACTCCAGCGGATCGAGATAGAGGCGAACCGTATGGTCATGGCCGATACCCCGGTCTATATCAACGTCGAGGAGCGGACGAAGGCCGAGCAGAAGTACGGGTTTGGTCTCTACCAGGGCGGCGTTCCGCCGGGCCGGAATATCCGGACGGTGCAGGTGGGGAGCGACGTCCAGGCGTGTGCCGGAACCCATGTCCGGACAACCGGGGAGATCGGGTTTATCCGGGTCGTCGGCGTTGAACACATTCAGGACGGCGTCGAGCGGCTGGTCTTTGCTGCCGGGCTTGCCGCCGTGCACGCCGTGCAGAACATGGCGGGGCTCCTCCAGGCGTCCGCCGATGTGGTGAGCGTCCAGCCCGAGAACCTGCCCGCGACGGTGGCACGCTTCTTTTCGGAGTGGAAGGAGCAGAAGAAGGAGATCGAGCGCCTCCAGAAGAAGGTAGTGGACCTTCAGGTGCAGCACCTCGGCGGCGAGACGGTCGACGGGGTCAGGGTTGTCGTCAGGCAGGTGGATGCGGATCAGAAAGAACTCGTTGCGCTTGCCACTCTCGTCTCTGATGAGGGTGGCGTGGCGCTCTTTGTATCGGCAGACGGAACCGTGAAAGTGGTGGCGGCGTCGGGCGTATCGGCGGTGAATGCTGTCGACGTCGTCCGGGAGGTCTGCAGCATCCTCGGCGGCAGGGGCGGCGGCAAGCCGAACCTTGCGCAGGGCGCCGGAACGGATGCCTCCCGGCTCGACGAGGCGCTCGAACGTGGGCGCAGCCGGATCCTTGAAGAACTCCATGGTTGACGAAGTTGTCGTTATTCAGCCGGGCGATGAACGAGCGCAGAAGATCGCACGGGCAATGGCGAGCCAGACGGCGAATGCGGTCATCCAGACTTTCGGTGCCGGGCCGCTGACGTCGTCGGAGGTTGCGCGGCGGATGGCGATCCCCATCACCACCGCCACCTATCACATCGAAAATCTCCTTGATGCCGGGCTCCTTAAGGTTATGACGACCCGCTGGAGCGAGAAAGGACGCGAGGTGAAGGTCTATGGCCTTGCTAACCAGGTGTTCATCATCGCCCCTCAGGAAAGCGATCTCCGGTCGGTGTTGCGGAAGTACACGATGCTCTTCGGGATCGTCGTCCTCGCGAGCCTCGGTCTTCTGGCGTTCCTTCCGGCGGTACTGCCGGGCCTTCAGGACGCGTCGTCGCCCGAACCGAAGATTGCCGGCGTCAATGAGGAACTCTCGGCACTTCGGGCCCCCCTCGATACCGCCGGGGTGCCGTCGGTCCACGACCTGGTGATGGGCTTCTTCTTCGGAGCGTGCGCGGTGCTACTCGTACTGATGGTCTACGAGGTCTATTACTGGTGGCGCACCTCCGGGCGCTATCGGGCGGAAAAAGAACAGGGTGAGTGAAACAGGGTCCGGGATGATAAAAAGGGTTTTGGGTCTTTACTCATCGCCCCCTGACAACTCCGTCATTCTGGGGTTTTCCACTTCCGGCTTCAACTTTTGCCCCGCATTTCGGGCATCGCGTCTTTTTCGGGTTGATCTCTGCACCGCAACTGTAGCATTTTGGCATGGTTTATCACCACACTATGCCTGATAGGAGCCTGCTACCATAAGGTTATCCAATGGCGATCCCGGTCGAAATATCTGTATAGAAAGGAATCGCCGGTATGCGTCCCTGAATATGTCATCCGACGTTTTTTTCGCGATGTTGTTCTCTCCGTATTCGCGGGGTCGATGCCGGTCCTTGCCCGGAGAAGACCGGGTTCATCAGGGCTCTGCGTTAACCTGTTCGATACGCGTCCGGGTATATTATCCTGTAAATCGGGTCATCTGGATTTTTTGACATCCAGCATATATTTGTATATGGATAAAAATTATAATCCCGCTCGTCAACTATGATCTATGCTCGGCATCGTCCCTGATATCGGCCCAGAGGTCTTCTCCCTGGTCATAGTCCCGTTATTCATCTTCTTTGCACGGATCTGTGACGTTACTATCGGGACGATGCGGATCATCTTCGTCGCCCGGGGGATGAAGATGGTCGCCCCGATCCTCGGCTTTTTCGAGGTCTTCATCTGGATCGTGGCCATCGGCCAGATCGTTCAGAACCTCACGAATCCGCTCAACTACTTTGCTTATGCGGCCGGGTTCGCCACCGGAAACTATGTCGGCATGCTCGTCGAGGAGCGGCTGGCGATGGGGCTTGCGCTCATCCGGATCATCACCCAGAGGGACGCAACAAATCTCATCGACTCCCTCCGCGCCGCCGGCTACGGGGTGACGGTCCTCGACGCCCAGGGGAAGATGGGCCCCGGCAAGGTCCTCTTCCTGGTGGTCAAGCGAAAGAACATCCGGGACGTGGAGAACGCCATCCACACGTTTAATCCGAAGGCGTTCTACTCCATCGAGGACGTCCGTCGGGCGGCCGAAGGGACGTTCCCGATCGTCACGCCGGGCCCGACCCCGTTTCACCCCTCTTTCGTCAGGGTCATCCGGAAGGGGAAGTGACCTCCGGATAGGTTATCCGGTAGACGGCACCGGCCCGGTCGTCCGAGACCAGGAGCGAACCGTCGTTTGCAATCTGCACGTCCACGGGCCGTCCCCAGGCGTCACGGCCCTGGAGCCAGCCTTCCGCGAAGACCTCGTAGGAGGCGGGCGTACCGTTGTCGAGGGTGACCATCGTCACCCGGTAGCCGACCAGCTCCGCCCTGTTCCAGGACCCGTGCTCGGCGATGAAGATCCGGTCGCGATACTCTTCCGGGAACTGCTCGCCGTCATAGAACCGCATGCCGAGCGCTGCGACGTGCGGCCCGAGTTCCTGTTCCGGCGGCGTGAAGTCCTCGCACGATCGCCCCGCCCCGAACTCGGGGTCGGGGATCGAAGAGCCGTGGCAGAAGGGGAACCCGAAGTGCATCCCGGGTTCCGGCGCCCGGTTCAGTTCGTCGGGCGGGACGTCGTCACCGAGCCAGTCGCGGCCGTTGTCGGTGAACCAGAGGTCCCCGGTCTCCGGGTGCCAGTCGAACCCTACCGTATTCCGGATGCCCCGGGCGTAGGTCTCGAGATCGGTCCCGTCCGGGTCCATCCGGAGGATGGTGCCGAATCGCTCGTCGTCGGGGTCGCAGACGTTGCAGGGCACACCTACCGGAATGTAGAGTTTCCCGTCGGGTCCGAACGCGATGAATTTCCACCCGTGCAATGCTTCATCGGGAAATGCGTCGCTCACCACCTCCGGTTCGGGCGGGTTCGAGAGGTCCGTCTCGATATCGTCGTAACGCAGGATGCGGCCGATCTCGGCGACGTAAAGCGAACCGTTCCGGAAGGCGACGCCGTTCGGGGAGTCGAGACCGCCTGCGATGGTGATCACCTCATCGCCTCTTCCGTTGCCATCGCGGTCGGGGATGGCGTAGACGTTTCCGGGATCACGACTTCCGACGAAGAGCGTCCCGTTTGGGGAGATCGTCATCGACCTCGCCCCGGTGACGTTCCCGGCATAAACATCGATGGTAAACCCCGGCGGGAGGGTGATCGTATCGAGCGGCAGGGTGCCGCCGGTGCCGCCGGGCGGCATCACGACGGCCACGACGATGCAAAGGAGGCTAAACACTGCAACGGCAGCAAAAATAATGACGATCCGGCGTGTCATCTGGAGTCATCTCCAGGACTCCGGATGACGGGCGTGGATATAGCCGTTACTCACGGAGGGCCACCGCCCTGGTCGCTCATGTTTGTGCAGGCGCTTGGCCGGGCGCGCGGAGGCCCGAACGGATGCGTAGGTTTATCTATTCTGCAGGAAGAATCACCCATGTCGCCAACCGGCATAGGAGACAGACCATGATAACCATTGTTGCTAAATGCAGCGTAAAACCGGGTAAGGCAGATGAACTCGTGGAGATCGCCCGCGATGTCGTCGAAGCGAGCAGAAAAGAAGCCGGGAACGAGTCCTACAACTTCTATGCAGACCTCGCCGACCCCACGAAATTTACATTTGTCGAGGTCTGGAAAGACCAGGCCGCAATCGATTTTCACAGCGCCACCCCCCATTTTCTGGGCTTCGTGGAGAAGGCGGGACCCCTGTTTACCGGTCCGCTCGACATCGCCCAGTACCGAAAACTCACCTGAACCCTCCTTTTCCGAAACGGAAAAGTTCTTCTCACCCTCTTCTCTTTCTCCCTGCATGATTAAAGCGACATCCGGTTCGTGAAATTTCCAGCATTCTCAACACAGAACATAGTCATATGCCCGTCTGCCAATCGTGCCGGTCGTTGTGTTGATCGGCAGCGATCGGCACAGGCCCGTAGCCGGGCGCTCACGGGGCCCGCGCGAACCCCTCGTTTACAGATAAGCGAACGGATGGCGTACCGTGGAACAGGCGATCAGGACGGTCAGGCCCGGCGGGAAGATCGGGAACGTCAGCTACCCCGGCTCGGCGACTGGGCCGGGGATGGAGAAACTTGCAAGCCTCATCGAGGCCGACAGGCTCAACCTCTCTCCGATGCTCACCTGTCGGTTAAGGAGCTTCGAGAACCTCGAAAAAGCCCTGCCCCCGATGAAGGAGAAGCCGCGCGACCTCATCAGGCCTGTCATTGTGATGAAAGCCCTCACGCAAACCGCCGGATGCCGGCAAGCGGGGGGAGGACCACCGCCTCGCCGTCGACCTCCACCACCGGCTGCAGGCCGCCCGCATCAACGCGGCGGAGAATGGGCGAGAGGAAGTCCCGGCCCTTTGCGTGATTTATCACGACGCCGGGTGAGAGCGGGTTTGCGGCCGGCATCACAACGAGGTCTTTTCCGTGCACGACGCCCTGTCCGTAGAGGAAGCAGGAGAACCGCGCCATATCGATCTCGATCACCGGGTGGTCGTGGCCGATGACGAGCGTCCCGTGGTCCTCGACCTCCCGGTCGCCGTGAACCACCGTATACCCGCCGCGGTCGTAACGGTCGACCGTCCCCCCGGCGACCGCCGGGAGCATGGCGTCATGCGTTCCTCTGACGAGGACGACCTCGCATTCCGTCCGGAGGGCGGCAAGGATCGTCGAGAGCGTCTCCTTCACTCCCCGGCTCACCCGGTCGAAGGCATGGAAGATGTCTCCGTCGAGGACGAAGACCGTCGGTCCGAACCGATCGAGGACGGCCTCGAACCGGTCGAGCAGCGTCTCCTCCTCATGGAGCGGGAAGTGGAGCCCCTGCCGGTAGAGGGTCTCGGCAAGACCGATATGGACGTCGGAGACGACGCAGAGGCCGAGGTCCCGGACGTAGAGGGCGCCCTTATAGAAGCCAAACCGGCGGAGGAGGTCGGTTTCGCCGACTGCGGTCATGCCGTCGCCCCGTCTTCGATGCTGCTCATCACCCGGCGCTGGAACTCACGGAGCATCGCGAGCCGGTCCTGTGCGTAGACCGCGTCGGAGACGCCGAGGGTCGCAATCCCGAACGCAAGCGGGCTTGGTGACGCGGATCGGGTCAGGACGACCTCGATCTCGCCGGCACCGATGACGTCGACGATCTCCCGGATGTTCTCCGCTTCGAACCGGTCCTCGATAACCTCTCGGTAGGTCTCCCGCATCACGGCAAAGTCCGGAAGACGTTTTGCAAACGCAATCAGCATATCGGCGCTCACCTGCTGGCGCCGGGCGCTCCGCTTCCTGCCCATGTAGTTACGGAGGATCATGAACGACCGCGCCGCGTTGATCCGGAAGACCCGTTTCTCGAGCTGGGTATTCCCGATGGCCTCCGTTAAGATCTCCCGGCATGCATCGGCCCGGATGCCCCTAAGGATGCGCACGGGGTCGGCTTTCTTCTCCAGAGGGACCGAAATTAAAAACCCGGTATCGCTGATCCCGACCGAGACGTTCGTCGTCACGTCCCGTGCAATCATGCAGGCGACGATCCGGGAGAACCCGTCGTTGAACCGCAGCCCGTAGTTGGTCATGAAGAAGTAGAACCGGCGGCGGTTCTCCCTGTCGGCCTGCTCTTCGACGACTATCCGGCCCGGTGTCGGGACGGCTAGATCGCCCAGATAGCGCACCTGCTGCTCGAAGATCGAGCAGATGCTCCGGGCGCTGTTCTCATCGATCGGGTACCGGGTGAGGAGCGCATCGACGAGTTCCTCCGTCGCAAACGTCTGCATCGCGCGAAGCATCCTCTCTTTGAACCGGAGGACATGGAGCCCGAGGTCGAACGAGAGCGGGAGTTTCTCCGAGAACCAGCTCGGGATCGTCGGGCGGTCGCCTGTCGGGTCGACATAGAGTTTCCCGCCCCGGCGGTAGGCGAACTTGTAGCGTCGTCCCCCGAGGACGAAGACGTCGCCCTTGTTCATCCGCTCGAGATACTTTTCATCCAGGTTTCCGGCAAAGACCCCGCTCCGGGTGAGGACGTCGCAGGAGAACTCGTCCGGGATGGTCCCGGAGTTTAAGAAATAAATCATTCGGGCGTTTCTCCCCCGCTTCTGAACCGTTCCGGTCTCCGGGTCGTGCCGGATCTTCGCGTAGATGTGCCGCTCTTCGAGCCCTGCGTACTCCCCGGCAAGGTAGCGGACGACGCTCATGAGGTCCTCCTCTTCGAGATTCCGGTAGCAGTGGGACCGGCGGAAGACCGCGAGCATCTCGCCGATCCGCTGTCTCCCGATAAGCGCCATCCCGAGGACGTGCTGAGAGAGGACGTCGAGGCAATTCTCCGGTATGTGGACCCGGTCCACAAACCCTTTCTGCCCCTCCCGGAGGATCACCGCGCACTCCACGAGTTCGTCGCGGTCGAGGACGATGATCCGGCCTTTCACCACCTCGCCGAGACGGTGTCCGGCACGCCCCACCCGCTGGAGGAGCGCCGCGACGGACTTCGGCGACCCCACCTGGAGGACGAGGTCGACATAGGGCATATCAACCCCGAGTTCGAGCGACGTCGAGGTCGTCACCACCTTCACCTTCCCGGCTTTGAGTTTTTCTTCGATGGCGAGCCTTCCCTCCGCCCCCATCGAGCCGTGGTGGCACCCGGTGTTCTCCTCCCGGTAATACTCCGGGTAGCGGACCCGGAGGTTGTGGAGGATCCGCTCGGCTCCGTTTCGGGTATTCGTGAAAATGAGCGTGTTGTTGTGCTCCTGGACCAGACGGTGGACGGCCGCATACAGGTGCCGCGAGAGGTCTTCGGGAGTGGTCTCGATCAGGTCGGGGACCGGACAGATGAGGGAGAGGTCGAACTCCCGTGAAAACCGGGTATCGACGACCGAGACGTTACGTCCGGCGCCGACGAGGAATTGCCCGACCTCCGCGAGGGGCTCGATCGTCGCCGAACACCCGATCCGCGCGAACCTGCCGCCGGTCTCTTTCACCAGTTCCTCCAGGCGCTCAAGGCTCACCGAGAGGTGAACGCCGCGCTTAGAACCCGCAAGGGAGTGAATCTCGTCGACGACGACCCACCGCACCGTCCGGAGGCTTCGACGGAATTTCGGGGAGTTTAAGAGGATGCCCAGGGTCTCGGGGGTGATGTTGAGGATATGCGGGGGTCTTTGTGCTATCTTCGCCCTCCCGGCCCGCGAGACGTCGCCGTGGCGGACGGCGTGCCGGATGGGCGTGTGCTCGACCCCGCGCTCGCGGGCGATCTCCTGGATGCCCTCAAGCGGCAGACTGAGGTTTTTATGAATGTCGTTTGCGAGCGACTTGAGCGGCGAGATATAGAGACAGTAGACGCTGTCCTCGAGGCCTTCGGTCCGTGCCTGGACGAAGAGGTTGTCGATGATTGCAAGGAACGCCGCGAGGGTCTTTCCCGACCCGGTCGGCGAGCAGATGAGGACGTTCTCGTTGTCATGGATGAGCGGGACCGCCATCCTCTGCGGGGGCGTGAACCGTCCGCCGAGTTTTCGTATGCACCATTCCCGCAAATTCTCGTCGAGGAGACCGAGGATCTCCTCATCCGAATGCCCGTTTCGCCCCGCCGGCCGTATCTCCATCTCTCTTCACCTGTTGCTGTCCCTGATCTTACGCTCGTGCGCCGCCCCGCATCGCGATGCGGAGAGCGGCAGATACGTGTTATCCCTGTTCCGTCCCCGCTGCAGGAGAATTAACCGACATCGGCGCTCTGGGATGATGAAATGGGGAAATAATGCCGTAAATTAAAATTCAAACAGCATTTATCCCGATTCTGCGATCAAAGCGCCGCGCTGGAATTTGAATATATTTTGCAGTCGACCAAGAATAGCTTTTGTGCCGCAGGGAGTAAGTGAGAGACGGAGGTCGAGACTATTGCTGAAGTTCCACCGTTTGTTCCCACATTTACGCGCGATGTTGCAGGTGCGTGATACCGGAGGGACGTTCAATCGTGAAAAGCCGTCACCATCCATAGGTACACGTATTTCTGGAGAATTTTCGTCAATTTACGGCTCTCCCTTCTCCCGGTGCGGTCCCGGGAATTGTTCCGCATCCCGGCGCATTTGAGATATTCTAATGTAGGATCTCGTGAAATGTAAGAGAGGAATTACGATGACTGATCACCCGGTTAAGAACATGATGCGGTTGATGGCGACCAAGATCCGGACCATTGCGGACGTGATGTCCGACGACCAGATCGATGCATTTTCGGACGAGATCCTGAACGCAAACCGTATCTATACCATGGGCGCCGGGCGCTCCGGGCTGGTTGCAAAATCGTTTGCCATGCGCCTGATGCACCTCGGCTTCACGGCATTCGTCGTCGGGGAAACCGTGACTCCGGCCATGAAGCCCGGCGACATCATCGTCGTCTTCTCCGGGTCCGGCGCGACCAAGACGGTTGCGGATATCGCCGAGACTGCAAAGGAGATCGGCGGGCGGGTCTGCCTTATCACCTCAAAGAAGGAGTCGCGGATCGGCCGGATCGCCGACTGCATCGTCATCATCGAGAGCCAGCGGGACAATGTGGCCGACGAGTCGGCAGAGTTCGAGATCCGGCAGATGATGGGCGAGCACAAGTCTTTTGCACCGCTCGGCACTATCTTCGAGACAACCGCCATGGTCTTTGGGGACGCAATCGTATCCCGGCTGATGGAGATCACCCAGTGCAGGCCTGAAGACCTTCAGTGCCGGCACGCAAACATTGAGTGAGCGGTAGCATGAATGCACACAGGTGTGCCGACCGGGTCCGGTCGGTAGAGATGTCGGGTATCCGGAAACTCTTCGATGCCGGGGGGCAGGATGCGATCAATCTCGGCATCGGGCAGCCGGACTTCGATACCCCCGACCATATCAAGACGGCCGCAATCGCCGCCATCTGGGAGGGAAAGACCGGTTACACTCCGAACTCCGGGATCTTGGAACTCCGCGAGGCGATCTGCGAAAAATTCGAGCGGGAGAACGGGCTCGCCTACCGGCCGGATCAGGTCCTCGTCACGGCGGGAGGAAGCGAGGCGCTCCATCTCGCCATGGAGGCGCTTGTAAATCCGGGTGACCGTGTCCTTGTCCCCGACCCGGGTTTCGTCTCCTACGCCGCGCTTGCAACGTTTGCCGGAGGGCGGCCCGAGGGGATGGGGCTCGATGCGAACCTTCATATCGACGTCGAGCAGGCGAAGGAGCAGATGGACGGAGCGCGGCTCCTCGTCCTGAACACCCCGGGAAATCCGACCGGCGCCGTCGAGAGCGAGGAGTCGGTCCGCGCGCTCGTTGAGTACGCAAACGACCGGGGCGTCACCGTCGTCTCCGACGAGGTCTACGAGCACTTCGTCTACGAGAAAAAACACGTCAGCGCGGGCCGTTTCGGCGAGGACGTCATCACCGTCAACGCCGCGAGCAAGACCTACGCCATGACCGGATGGCGGGTCGGCTACCTTGCGGCACCTCTGGACTATGTCCCGGAGTGTCTCAAGGTGCACCAGTACGCCCAGGCATGCGCGACGTCGGTCTCGCAGTATGCCGCGCTTGCGGCATACACCGGCGACCAGGGGCCGGTCGTGCGGATGCGGGATGAGTACCGCGCACGGCGCGACCTCCTTTACGCGGGGCTTTCCGGCCTTGGGTTTACCTTCCCCCGGCCGGAGGGTGCGTTTTACATGTTCGTTCCGATGGGACGAAGCCTTATCGGGAAGGCCATCGAAGCAGGTATCATCATCGTGCCGGGTTCGGCGTTCGGTTCGCGGGCACCTGACCACGCACGTTTCAGTTACGCGACGTCCCGGGAGAATCTCTCCCGGGCGATAGAGCGGCTAAAGACACTGATGGAGTAGAAGAAATATGGTAAAAGAGTTACTCAGGAAGTTATCGGACGCCTACGGCGTCTCGAGCAGAGAAGGGAACATCAGGGAGATCATCAGAGCGGAACTTGCAGGGTCGGTCGATGAGTTCCGCGAGGATGCGATGGGCAACCTGGTCGCCGTAAAGCGCGGCGACGATTTCTCCATCATGCTCGCCGCTCATATGGACGAGATCGGCCTGATGGTTCAGTACATCGACGAGAAGGGGTTCATCCGGGTCGTCCCCCTCGGGGGCTGGTTCGGGCCGGTGCTCTACTGCCAGCGGGTGGTCCTGCACGGGGTGAAGGGGCCGGTCCCCGGGGTCATCGGCGCAAAGCCGCCCCATGTGATGAAGGAAGACGAGCGTAAGAAGGAGATCAAGATCGAGAATATGTTCATCGACGTGGGTGCGACGAGCGAAGAGGAGGTGAAGAACCTCGGGATCGAGATCGGCACCCCGATCACCATCGACCGCGAGTTTACCGAACTTGCCGGCAACCGCGTCACCGGAAAAGCGTTCGACAACCGGGTCGGCGTCGTGATGCTCATCCGGGCCCTGCAGCAGACGAAGTCGCCCCACACGGTCTACGGCGTCTTTACGGTCCAGGAGGAACTGGGGCTGAAGGGTGCGAAGGTGAGCGCCTACTCCCTGAACCCCGATTGTGCGATCGCGACCGACGTCACCATTCCCGGCGACCACCCGGGAATCGAGAAGAAGGACGCGAGCGTCGAGATGGGCAAAGGCCCGGTCCTGGTCCTCGTCAGCGCAAGCGGCCGGGGGCTCATGGCCGACCCGAGGATGACCGCGTGGCTCCGGGAGACCGCGGAGAAGAACGGCATCCCTTACCAGCTTGAGGTCGGGACCGGCGGCAACACCGATGCGACGATCATCCACCTCGAACGGGGCGGCATTCCGAGCATCCCGTTCTCGATCCCGGCCCGCTACATCCACTCTCCGGTCGAGGTCGTCGATACCGGCGATATCGAGGCCGGAATCCGGCTCCTCGTCGAGGCGCTGAAGAGCAAACCCGCGCTTTGACGCGGCCGCCCACCCTTTTTTAGGGCCGGGTGGCGGTACGGGCGCCTGCCTTTTGTGTTCGGGCGAGCACGTATCGGAGAGACCCTGCGGAAAAATTGGAGTGCCCAAGAGATAGGTTCCGTCCCGGGTGCATTCCGGTCAATGATGTGGTGTTTTTTTGTTCACAGCCGCAACCGCCTTGGTCTGTGAACCACCTGCATCACCTTGATGGGCCCAGGTGATCCCACTCTCAGGCACACCCACCATAGTTCCCATAGAATATAGTTTTTCCTTAACCACAAGCATGACCATTATTCGGGGCCCGGATCGCCTCAGTCTTCGACAGAGATGACCGCTACCGGGCACGCGTCGGCTGCCTCCTGCGTGCAGTCGGCAAGATCGTCGGCGACCTTGCCTTCCGCGAGGTTGCCGTCAACACGGTACTGCTCCGCAACCTCGCTCAAGCCGTCGTCCGGGTTCTGTTCGAAGACGTCCGGGCAGAGCGTCCAGCAGGACTCGCAACTGACGCATCCCGGTCTGTCGATGGTTATCTTCACCACGGTTCATTCCTCCGTTCTATTGCCGGAGAAGGTCATCCTCTCTCTTAAACGTGACGGCCGGGGTGGGCGTCTCTCCCCTGCGGGGAGGGGTGACGGCAAAATATATCTTCAGTCCGGCCTAACAGGTGAGGATGCAGAATGCGGCCTGGATAACCCTGTTCTTCGCCGGACTCCTGGAGACCGGCTGGGCGATCGGACTGAAGTATACCGAAGGGTTTACGAAGGTCGTGCCGTCGGTGGTGACCCTTGCCGTGATGGCCGGGAGCATTTACCTCCTCTCGCGGTCGCTCTCCGGCCTTCCGCTCGGGACTGCGTATGTCGTCTGGACGGGTATCGGGGCGGTCGGGACGGTCATCGCGGGGATCGTCCTCTTCGGGGAGTCCAGGAGCGTCCTCCGCCTCCTCTGCATCCTCCTGATCGTCTCGGGTATCGTGGGGCTGAGGTTATGTTCGGAGGCCTGAGGGATGCCCGGGTCTCCGGCGAGGCCCTGTGTTTCGAGTGCGTGCGCCTCTTACGTGAGGAGGTTCGGGTTGAGCGTTTTGCCCTGCAAGAAGAGAGGTTTCTCTCACAGGTCGTGTGTCTCTCGCCCGGTGACCACGGAATATGAATATGATCGTCCTTCCCGGCCGCAGCCGGTCAGATGTCCACTGAGGGGTTCACTCATCTGACCGGTGGCCGGGAGGAGCGCGCAGTAGTCGCCGCCTGTTCGATGAAAGCGATAGCCCCGGTGAAACAGACGATTACTGCGGTGATCAGGGAGGCGATCACAGCGGGTGTTCATCGATCGGAGGTGCGGCCCCTATGGGCGGCAGTTCTCTCCCGCAGATCCCGTGCAAGAACCCCAACTCTTCGAGTCCCGGCTTTGCCGCCGCCTGGGCGACAGAGTGTGAGCCGTTATACCGGTGGCTCGAGGAGGAGTCTGCCTGGTGGGCGACCGTCTCCGACGAAGAGTACGCTGCCGGAAAAACCGTTCTTTCCGGTTGTTCGATCCTCCTCTTTATCCGGGCAGAAGGAGGAACAGATCCTATGAATGCCTGACGAAATCCGGAGGGATTTTTGTTTATGGAGCGAGGATACATTCAGGTTTACACGGGCAACGGCAAAGGGAAGACGACTGCGGCGCTGGGTATGTCGCTCCGGTGCGTCTGTGCCGGCAAGAAAGTGTTCTTTGGCGAGTTCATCAAGGACAGGGAATCCAGCGAGCTGAAAGCAGGAGCATTCCTCCCGAACTTTGAGATTGTCCAGTTCGGACGCGGGTGTTTTATCGACCGCGACCCTGAGGAGGAAGATTTCAGGGCTGCCCGCGAGGGGCTTGCGCGGTGCGACAGGGTTCTGCGGTCCGGCGAATACGGCCTGGTGGTGCTCGACGAGATCAACGTGGCGCTCTTCTACGGCCTCCTGGAGGCGGGCGATGTCATCGAGGTACTGGGGAGGAGAGATTGCCGCGTAGAGGTGGTGCTCACCGGGAGGTATGCTCCGCAGGAGGTTATCGATGCCGCAGACCTGGTCACTGAGATGAGAGAGGTCAAACACTATTACCATGAAGGGGTAGAGGCCCGCCCGGGTATCGAGCGTTGAAGGAGCGCCGTGTCTCTGCAACATGCGCAGATGTGGTTGTTCTTGGATGGTATCGCAATGTGTGCGTGTGTCCATCTCTCTTAGAAAACTCATCGGCGTCCCGGATCATGGAATCTATCATGAGCGCAGGTTGTCTCAGCGGCGTTATCTTCAAGTACCGTGTCGGAAAAGGGAAAATTCCTGGATATCTGGGAAGTCATCCTAAAAGTTTTCAGCGGCTGACGATTCCTATAGTTCAGAGTATGCTGTCGCCTCCCCGCGAAAAATTGAGTGATCTCTGGTGTCAAACCTCTGATACGGCTCCT